>DATMZP010000453.1:0-6680 GCA_035573595.1 Hyphomicrobiaceae bacterium | reverse complement strand
TGGTGCGCCTCAAGTCCGGCGACCCCACGATCTTTGGCCGGGCCGGCGAGGAGATCGCCGCACTGGAAAGCGCCGGGATTGCCTTCGACGTGGTGCCCGGCATCAGCGCCGCCCAGGGCGCCGCGGCCAGCCTCAAGGTGTCGCTCACCCACCGCAGCGTCGCCCGGCGCGTGCAGTTCGTCACCGGTCACGCCCACGATGGCCGGCCGCCGCAGGACCTGGACCTCGCCGCCCTCGCCGACCCGCAGGCGACGACGGCCGTCTACATGCCGCTTGCCACCCTGCCCGATCTCGTGGAGCGCCTCCTGCAGGCCGGGGTCGAGCCGCATCGGCCTGTTTGCGCGGTATTCAATGCAACCCGGCCGGATGAGCGGCGCGTGGCCGGGAGTGTAGGAACCATCGGCGCACGCCTCGATGGCATCCGCGAGACAGGGCCGTGCGTGTTGATCGTGGGCGCGGTCTTGCATGCGAAGGGTGTCAGACCCGGAGGGTCTGACACCGGCACGGAGCTTCAGGGTGCCAACGACGGAACCTTTTGCCGCGATTGCGCGTTTGCGGTCCAGAGCGAGGCGTCAGGAGCGACTGCAGCGTGCCATGGTACCTCACTCTGAATGAAAGTGGCCTTGGTTTGGCCTAACCAAGGCCACTTTCCCTGTCCACCGCCACACCTCGCATCAGGACTTGGCCTGATCGTCGCGCCCCGCGAGCGTGTCGCGCAGGACGCGGCCGGCATTGACGGCCTGTGTCCACATGGAGCCCCAGCCCGAGGCGCTCCGCACCTCGCTCAGCACGCGCAGATGCCGCGCCCGCTCCGCCTCGGGCACCAGCGCCACCATCCTGGCCCACAGGGCGCCGATGTTGTAGGCCGCGACGGCGCTGTCGGCGCGCACGGGCACCACATCCTCGCGGGCAAACCCCAGCTCCTCGCCGGCGGCCTCGGCGGCGGCGCGGATGGATTTCGCCTTCTCGCGCGTGCCCGCCTCCAGGTCGTAGGGCGGCGCCCAGTCCTGGAACGGGCGCAGCGCATCGATGCGGGTCAGCACCAGCAGTATGGGCGGGCGGCGGCGGTTTGGCTGGGCGGCGAACCGCTCGCGGATCGCCTTCAGCGCCGCGCGGTCGCGGTCGCGGGCGGGGCGGGTGGCGTCAGCGACCCACAGCACCATGTCGCAATGGTGCGCGGCATCGACCAGCGGCGCGATGCCCTTCGGGCTGCTCAGGCCGGGGCTGTCGACGATCAGCGCCGGCGGCAGACCCTCGTGCGTCAGCTTGTAGGTGGTGAACGACTTCGTGGCCGGCACGGTATCGACGACGGCCTCCACGGCGCCGGCCAGCGTGTTGATGAGACTCGACTTGCCGGCCCCGGTCTGCCCGGCCACCAGGATGCGGATGGGCTCGGCCGCGCGGCTCTCGAGGGCGGCCATATCCCTGCGGGAGGCCTCCGAGACGTGGCTCGTCAGCTGCTGCCGGGTGACGCGCAGGTTGCCGCCGTAGAGGTCGATGGCCGCGCGACCCACCTCGCGGACGTAGGCGCGGGCCACGCGGCCGGCGAGGTGCTCGCGCCCCATCTCGTACATCTGGCGCGTGAACCGCTCCCTGACCTCCGTCGTCGCCGCCGCCAGCGGGTTGAGCATGCGCACGACGCGCCAGAGCTGGTAGCCCTTCTCGGCCAGGTTGACGGCGCCGCGCCAGCGGTAGAGCCACATGAGCTGGGCCACCGTGACGCGGTCGCCGAGCGGGAACGTGGCGAGGATGAAGTTGCGCAGGCCGTCGCTGGTGCGCTCGATCAGGGCCAGGGCCTCGGGCACTGTGAACTGCAGCAATGGATCGCCGCGCTCCGGGTGGAGGCGCTTGGCCACCAGCTCGACCGTCTCCAGGCCGAGGTTCAGGGCGCTGTCGCGGCTGGTCATGCGGTCGGCGGGGGCCTTGGCGGCGAACGCCTGGACGTCGGCCCAGGCCTCCTCCTGGCGCGGGGTCCAGGCCTTGTCCCCGGGCTCGCCCTCCTGCAGGCTGGCGACCGCCGCGAGGGGCAGCGGCAGCATCAGCCGGCGCTCCAGGAGATAGGCGCCGGTCACGGCGATGCAGGTGCCCATCGCCCAGTAGAGGACGTAGCCGTGCTGCCACAGCCACAGCGAGCCGAGCAGCACCAGGCTGACGGTGGGCAGCACCAGCGCCACCGCCAGCAGCGCCAGCCGTAGGTGCACCGTGGACCTGCCCGGCGGCGCCGCGGCTCCTGCCTTGCCCTGCCTGGTGCGCTGGGTTGCTTCTCCGCGCTCGCTCATCGTTCAGTCCGCACAGAAACGTGCACCTGCCGGATGCCGGAATCGGCGCACAATTCAGTTGCCGTAGCACTCTATGTAGGGCCTGGCCAGCCTGACGGCGATGCCCTTCACGCCGGGCGGCGGCGATACCAGCGGGTGAGCAGCTCCATGCCGAGGAACGAGACGAGGCCGGCGCCGAGCAGGGTCGCCTCGCCGGCCCCGTAGCCCCAGCGCTCGACGATCAGGGCGAACGCGGTGGGAGCGACTGCGGCGAGGACGAGATAGGGGGTCGCGAGAATCCCCAGGATCTCGCCGTAGCCCTGGGCGCCGAACAGCGCCAGCGGCACCGCCCCGCGCATGATGGTGACAAGGCCGTTCGACACCCCGAACAGCAGGATAAAGGCCAGTGCCGTCCAGAAGCTGGCCCCGCCCAGCATCAGCACCGCGAACGAGAGGGGGATCAGCGCGACCGATACCCGGCCGACATCGAGCGGATGCCACTTGCGCGCGAGCGTCAGGTCCCAGATGCGGCCGACAACCTGGGCGATGCCCTTGAACGAGGCCATCAGCACCGCCATGGCGGCGACAAGACCTGAGCCTTCCAGGATCGGTACCAGATGCACCGCCAACGCGCCCATCACGACGGCGCTGGCCGCGGCGACCGCGCCGAACAGCACCATGGCGACGGTGCGGGTTGAGCCGTCCAGTGGGCGCCCGGTGTACTGCGTCTCGGCATTGCCGGTCGCCCGCGCGTGCTCGGCCTGCTCGGGCGTCTCGCGCCGGGCGAGGCCGAGGACGTGCAACGGCAGGCAGACGAGAAGGTTGATGGCGGCGAACACCAGCAGCGTCGTACGCCAGCCGTAGGCCGAATTGAGGGCGTGGCCGATGGGCCAGAATACGGTGGAGGCGAGGCCCCCGAACAGGGTGAGGTACGAGATCGCGCGCCGGCCGCGCGAGGGCGTCACCTGCACCAGGGCTCCGAACGCCGCGTCGTAGAGCGTGAGCCGCATGGCGAGGCCGAGGAAGGCCCAGGCGGCGAGGTAGCTGTAGGGGTCGCTCACCTGCGCCAGGAGCACGAGCCCGACGGCATTGAGCACCGAGCCCACGGACATGGTGAGCCGCCCGCCGCGGCGGTCCAGGAAGCGGCCCACGCCGGCCGAGATGGCACCCGAGACCAGCAGGCCGACTGTGAGCCCGGCGAACACCAGGCCCTGGCTCCAGCCGGTGTCGGCGGCGATGGGCTTACCCAGCACGCCGAGCGCGTAGAGCGTGGTGCCCCAGGAGATGATCTGGGTGAGGCCGAGGCTGACGATGGCGACGGTGGCCGGATGGCGGATGAAGCCGCCGAGCGCCGAGGCATGGAGTGGCGTGTGTCGTTCCTGCATGGCTCCCGGCATTCCAGCCCCGGCATGAATTTCTTGTCTTCCTCCGCCGGTCACGTTAGCGCACGTCGCCTGCGCGCGCATCTTGTCCTCTGGACGCAGCAGGGTTGCGATCCAATATTGCCAGGGGTCAGGAGGGCCACGCCGTGAACGACCGTCGGGACGAGGAAGAGAACCGCCTCTCAGCCCGCGCCGCGCGCTACGTGCGCGTCGGCACCAATGTGGGAGCCGTGGCGGCGCGCGTGGCCGGGCAGCGGCTGTTCGGCCGCGAGGGCGACGATGCGGCCAACGCGGCGGCCCTGGCCGCGGCGCTGGGCGGTCTCAAGGGGCCGATCATGAAGGTGGCGCAGATGCTGGCCACCATCCCCGAGGCCCTGCCGGCGGAATATGCTACGGCCCTCTCCCAGCTGCAGTCGCAGGCGCCGCCCATGGGGCCGGCGTTCGTGCGCCGGCGCATGCAGGCCGAGCTGGGGCCGGACTGGTCGCAGCGGTTCAAGAGCTTCGAGCAGCAGCCGGCGGCCTCGGCCTCGCTGGGTCAGGTGCACCGCGCCGTCGCCCACGATGGCGCCGGGCTCGCCTGCAAGCTGCAGTATCCCGACATGCAGTCGGCCGTGGAGGCGGATCTCAACCAGCTCAAGATCGTGTTCGCCCTGCACGCGCGCATGAACCCGGCGATCGACACCGCCGAGATCCTGAAGGAGGTGTCGGCCCGCCTGCGCGAGGAGCTGAACTACGAGCTGGAAGCGCACCACATGGCGCTCTACGCGCTGATCTTCAGGGACGAGCCGACGATCCGTGTGCCTGAGTGGAAGCCTGATCTGTCGAGCAAGCGCCTCTTGACGATGACCTGGCTCGATGGCCGGCGCCTGCTCGACTACAAGAGCGCGCCGCTGGAGGCGCGCAATGCCATCGCCAGGGCGCTGTTCAAGGCGTGGTGGTTTCCGTTCTCGCACTACGGCGTGATCCACGGCGACCCGCACCTCGGCAACTACACGATCTTCGAGGAGCAAGGCGGGCCGGCCGGCATCAACCTGCTCGATTACGGCTGCATCCGCAGCTTCCGGCCGCCGTTCGTCCAGGGCGTGATCGATCTCTATACAGGCATCCTGCAGGGCAGGCCGGACCTGGTGGTGCACGCCTATGAGACCTGGGGCTTCAAGGGGCTTTCCAAGGAGCTGATCGAGACGCTCAACATCTGGGCGCGGTTCATCTACGGCCCGCTGCTGGACAACCGCGAGCGCGAGATCGCCGAAGGTACCACGCCCGGCCAGTACGGCCGCAAGGAGGCCTTCACCGTGCACAAGCAGCTGCAGGAGAAGGGCCCGGTGAAGGTGCCGCGCGAGTTCGTCTTCATGGACCGCGCCGCCATCGGCCTCGGCGGCGTGTTCCTGCACCTCGCGGCCAGGCTCAACTGGCACGCCATGTTCAACGAGACCATCGAGGGGTTCGTGCTGGACGAGGTGGCTGCGCGGCAGCAGACCGCCTTCGGTGCGGCGGGCGTGCCGCTTCCGGAGGCTGCGTAGGGGGCGTCGAGCGTCAGCGAAGACCCAACGCATTCCAGGGGTACGTCACGGATTTGTGTTGGCCTGCGCTTCGCTAGCCCCAACCTGCTCACTATAGTGGACGAAGCCAGGAGATGAGGCTCCACCGTCGCGCCGCGGGCGGATCGGGGCGTAGAAAGCAGGGCCAGGCAGCTAACCCACGCGCAAGAGCAGGGCGCCTGCCAACACCATCAGCGCAGCGGCCACGCGCGCGGCCAGCCATGGCTCGCGCAGGAGGAGCGTGGATATCAGTGTCGCGTACAGCACGCTGGTTTCCCGTAAGGCCGCCACCAGCGCGATCGGTGCTACCGTCATTGCCCAGATGGCGATGCCGTACGCGGCGGTGGAGAGTGTTGCTCCGCCGAGCGCAATGGCCCAGTGAGCCTTGAACTCGCTCGCGAGCCGCTGCGGGCCGATGGTTTGCAAGCCATAGACGCTCATTGCGGCCCCGCTCAAAAGGAATAGCCAGGCGGCATAGGCGACCGCCGAACCGGCGGCTCGGGCGCCGATGCCGTCGGCCAAAGTGTAGGCCGTGATTGTAAGGGAGGTGAGGAGCGCGAACCCGACGGAGCGGCCATCGAACCGGGTCGCCCGTCGGCCGCCCCGGACGGCGAGCAGCAGGATGCCGGCTGCAAGCACCACGATCCCGGCCCAGGCGGCCAGCCGCAGCGTTTCACCCAACACGAGCGTGGCGACGAGGGCCGTCATCAGCGGCGCGGTGCCCCGGGCAATCGGGTAGACGTGTCCCAAGTCGCCGTGCCGATAGGCCTCGGCCAGCGTCAGGTAGTAGCCTATGTGGATGACGACCGAGGCGACCACATAGGGCCAGGCGGCAAAATCTGGAAGGCCGGTCAAAAAGACAAAGGGGGCTACCACAAGGCTCGAAGCCACGGCCACCAGGGTGGTGGCGATGACAGGTTCCAGGTCAAGCTTGAGAAGGGCATTCCAGCCGGCGTGGCAGGCAGCCGCGGCCAGCACCGCGACGAAAACGAAAAGCTCCATCGCCCAGGGAACCTCGAGGAAGGACCGGCCGCCGCCATCTTGGCTCGTGCCTCATCTACGGCAAGCAGACTGGCTCTCGCATCAGGAGCGCCGCTTCAACACAAACAACGCCCTCCAGCGTGGATACGCCCCTCGCGCCAATAGGATCGCGGTCGCTAGCCGCGGACGGCCACCTTCACCGTCTGCGGCGCGCCGGAGGTGCTGCCGCTGCGGTCGGCGACGACGATGTCGAAGCTGGCGGCACCGCCGCCGCGGCCGTCGTGCACGAAGCTGACCTGCCCGGCTTCGAGATCGGCCTGGGTGAATACGGTCACCGCCTTGCGCGGGGCGTTTGCCAGGGCCAGGTAGCCGTTGCGGACGTTGGAGACGGTGAACTTCAGGTCCTTGGAGCTATCGTCCGGGTCCAGCGCGTTGAGATCCTGCAGGGTGATCGGCGCGGAGCCGCCCTTGGAGACCTCGATCTGCATATCGCCGGCCAGGGTGGGAGGGATGTTCTT
>DATMZP010000452.1:0-3562 GCA_035573595.1 Hyphomicrobiaceae bacterium | reverse complement strand
CGTCGGCGACCAGCACGTCGAACCTGGCGGAGGCCGATTCCAGCTGCTCCAGCGCCTCGGCGCCGTCCTGCGTGCAGGTGACGGCGTGGCCATCGCCGGCCAGCGCCCGCTGCACGAGGTTGCGCGTGGCGGCATCGTCGTCGGCCAGGAGGATGCGTGCCATCTTCCTCTCCCTCACAACACGGCCCGGCGGGCCACCAACGCGCTGTAAGCTCCCCGCCCCAAAGGCCCATCGAGCGCCGGCTGCGGCCACCTTAACATGAACTCGCCTCGCGCTCGACGGCCGCGTTGCCTTCGCCAACCGCTGCGTTGGCGCGCTGTCGCCGGCAAGCCTCGCGCCTTGGGGCAACCGTATGCCGGGAAAGTCCGTCCCATCAGGCCGCCACAATCCTGACCATTGTTCCCACTTTCCCGGCGCATCGATTTTGGGCTATGGAGCCCGTGCTTCTGTAGGGGGACGCGTTTTCTCGTGGTCAGGCTGAACGGTGTCGGTTTGCGGTACGTCCGCGGCAGCGATGTTCTTCAGGACATCACGTTCCATCTGCGCCCGGGCTCGTTTCACTTCCTCACCGGTCCTTCCGGATCGGGCAAGACGTCGCTTCTGCGGCTGCTGTTCATGTCGATCCAGCCGACGCGCGGGGCGCTGACGCTGTTTGGCCAGGACATCAGCCGCGTCACGCCCGCCCGGCGCGCCCAGCTGCGCCGCCGCATCGGCATCGTGTTCCAGGACTTCCGCCTGCTCGAGCACATGACGACGTGGGAGAACGTCGCCATGCCGCTGCGAGTGACCGGCAAGAAGCCTTCGGACTACAAGGAGGATGTGACCGACCTCCTGCAGTGGGTGGGCCTGGGCGACCGCATGCATTCGGCGCCGTCGATGCTCTCCGGTGGAGAGAAGCAGCGCGCGGCGATCGCGCGGGCCGTCATCAACAAGCCGGAGCTCCTCCTCGCAGACGAGCCCACCGGCAACGTCGACCCGCAGATGGGCCGCCGCCTCCTGCGCCTCTTCATCGAGCTCAACCGGCTCGGCACCTCGGTCCTGATCGCCACGCACGATCACCAACTCATGCGCCAGACCAAGGCGCCGCGCCTGGAGCTGCAGGACGGCCATGTCCGGATCGTTTGACAAGCCGACGGGATGGCCCGATTCCACCGTCTCTACGGGCGGCCCACGCGTGCGGCTGGCGGCGGAGCGGTTCCAGGCGCTGCGCGCCCAGCCTCAGGCCCGCACGGGGTTCCTGGGTGGCGTCAAGCCCGACGCGGAGCCACGCACGCGCCGGTCGGCCCGCGCTGGTCCTGTGGCGCCGATCGTCCCGGCCGGCTCGGTCACAGGCCGCTCGCTGACGCTGGTGATCACCATCATGTGCTTTCTCGCCTCGCTGACGGCGGGGGCGGTCTACATGATGAGCCAGTCGGCCAACCAGTGGCTGCGCGACATGGCCAGCGAGGTCACGGTCCAGGTCGAGATCAGAGGGCGGGACAAGGGCGATGTCCAAAGGCTGGTGGCCGATGTCGCCGGCTTCCTCTCGCGCCAGCAGGGCGTGGCGCGGGTGCGCCCGCTGAGCCTGGCCGATTCTTCCCAGCTGCTGGAGCCGTGGCTCGGCAAGACGGACGCCTTGAGCGAGCTGCCGGTGCCGAGGCTGATCGCCGTGGAGCTGGACCGGGTCAACCCGCCCGCCAACTTCGAGGTGCTGCGCGCCGCGCTCGCGAACAATTTCCCCGGCGCCATGCTCGACGATCACCGGCGCTGGCAACGGCATCTGCGTACGGTCACGCGCTCCTTCGCTCTCGGCGGCTTCGCCATCCTGCTGCTCATGGCCGCCGCCACCACCGCCATCATCGTTTCCGCCACCAAGAGCGCGATGGCCTCCAATCGCGACATCGTGGAGGTCTTGCATTTCGTCGGCGCCACCGACCGTTTCATCGCCCGCGAGTTCGAGCGTCACTTCCTGCGGTTGGGCGTCCGCGCCGGCGTCGTCGGAGCGGTCCTGGCCATCCTGGTGTTCCTCGGGATACCGACCATGATGGAGCTGTTGGGCGGCGGCTCGGTACCCATGGCGGAGCTGCGCCGCCTGGTCGGCTTCACCAACCTCGACCTGTGGGGCTACCTCCTGCTCGGCATCGTCGTGCTGGTGATCGCCTCGCTGTGCATGGTCACATCCCGCATTGGCGTGTTTCGGATCCTGAACAGCCAGCACTAGGCGCAACCCGGGTTTCAGGTTGCAGGGGTCGGGAGTCAGGGCACAGAAGCCTGATCCAGAACCCAATCCCGGAAACCTGAACCTTAGTTTGCGGGCGCCGCGTTGCCCAAATCCGCTAGAGTGGTGTTCCTTTCCGTCCCACAAATTGCAGAGTCTGGGGGAGAAGGCGCAAGAGGTGCCGTGACACGCCGTGTCACATGGGTTGTCGCAGCAGTGGCTATGGCGCTGCTCGCGTTCGGCGCGGGTTTCGTGGCATTCGCCCGCGCCGTTGCGAGCTATGTGCCGGATGCATCGCCGCGCGCCGACGCCATCGTCGTCCTGACGGGGGGCGAGCTGAGGCTCATGGCCGGCGCCAGGCTCCTCAAGGATGGCCGCGGCGCCCGGCTGCTGATCTCCGGTGTCAATCCGCAGACCAGCCGCGAGGACCTGCGGCGCCTGAGCGGCCTTCCCCCGCGGCTCTTCTCCTCCCGCGTCGATATCGACTACGCCGCGCATACAACCAGCGGCAATGCCGATGAGACCAGGACGTGGGTGAAGTCCAGGGGCTACACCAGGCTGATCGTGGTTACCTCCAGCTACCACATGCCGCGCAGTCTCATCGAGCTGCGCCGCACCTTGCCCGGCATCACGCTGCTGCCACACCCCGTGGTGTCGAATAAAATCCACGCTGCGCGCTGGTGGAGCGACCCCTTCACCGCGCGGGTGCTGATGGGAGAGTATGTGAAGCTGCTGCCCTCGGCCGCGCGCTACGGGGCGGCCCGGCTGCTGCGCTGGGATGAAGGCACGGTCGTCGCCAGGAAAGAGGCGGCGCGCGGATAGTTGCGGGCAAGTCACAGGTCGCCATGCTGGTCATCAGGTCGCTGGTCTTTCTGGTAGCGTTCTACGTCAACACGGCCGTCTTCCTGGTGCTGGGAAGCTGGCTTCTGCTGGGGCCGCGGCGCTGGGCCATGGAAGGCCTCCGGCTGCACGGCCTCGCCAGCCTGTGGTGGCTCAAGGCGATCTGCGGCACGCGCGTCGAGGTGCGGGGGCGAGAGAGGCTGCCGCAGGGCGCCTGCCTGGTGGCCGCCAAGCACCAGTCGGCCTGGGACACTTTCGCCCTGATCCCCGTGTTCCGCGACCCCGCCATGGTAATGAAGTGGGAGCTGGGCCTGATCCCCCTCTACGGCTGGTTCAGCCACAAATTCGAGCATATCTTCGTCAAGCGCGACAAAGGCCCCAGCGCGCTCAAGGCCATGCTGCGGGACGCCCGCAATCGCGCCGGCCAAGGCCGCGAGATCGTCATCTTCCCAGAGGGTACGCGCCGCCCGCCCGGAGAGCCGCCCGACTACAAGCCGGGCTTTCTCGCCCTCTACGAAGGCCTG
>DATMZP010000451.1:0-13690 GCA_035573595.1 Hyphomicrobiaceae bacterium | reverse complement strand
GGAGGCCTCTCTGGACGCCGGTTGGCGCTGGGTAGGCGGTTTCATCGCAGTCATGGCACACCCTACTGATTGACCGACCGCATTGCGGCCGGTGCTCTCACCTTCTCGCGCCGGCAGGCCGCGAAGGCAAGGGGGAGGAGCAGGTTTTGATGCAGCCGCTGGCGTTCAACCGGCCCTGGCAACCGCGTAACTCCTATTCGATACGCAGCTCAACGTCCGCTGGATGCGTGTCCGGCAGAAATGTCCGGCGCGCGCAATACCTATTGCTTTAGGGCAACGCCCGACGGCCGGTGAACGTCCCGAAGCGGAGCAAGCCACTTTATTGCCTTGATCGCGCGAGGCTATGGTCGCCCGATCGCCTTGGGGGCATGCGGGTAGGTTTGGGGGGCACCCCCGACCACGTTGCCGAGTGGCGCGCCTGCAGCGCGGGGATGCTCGCCGACGACGGCGTCCTCTGTCGCGCGCTGCGTGGTGCGGCAACATTGCAGGCAGAGGGCATTATGCTGAAGTTTGGGCTGACGATCTTCTCACTGCTTGCCCCGCTCCTGCTGATCGCGGCGCCGGCCGGCGCCCAGCAGGTCACGCTCAAAGCGACACTGCAGGCGGCGATGACACACCCGTTCTACGGCGTGAGCATGGCGCGCTTCAAGGAGGAGATCGAGAAGCGCTCCGGCGGCGCCGTCGCCCTCCAGATCTTCGACAAGTCGCAGCTCGCGCACGACGACGAGGTTGTCGATGCCGTGTCCTCCGGGGTGGCCGACATCGGCACCACCGCCACCCACAACTATGCGGGCCATTCTCCCGTCGAGTTCATCTTCACCATCAACGACAAGGTGTGGCAGTCGCTGACGCCGGCCCACCGGGCCATCATGACCGAGGCGGCGAGCCTCGTGGAGCGCGAGGCCCGCGAGCGGGTCGCAAGGATCGAGGCCGAGGCCACCCGCTTTGCGATCGAGAAAGGCTTCAAGCTCCAGGATCTCACGCCTGACCAGGTGGCCGAGTGGCGTGCCTGCAGCGCGGAGATGCTGTCGGACTATATGGAACAGAACGGCGAGCTGGCGCAGCGCCTGATGGCCGCCTACGCCAAGCTTCGCACCGAGCCGTGCTGCACCGGGGATGGGCCTGCCAGCGCGATCGCCTTCACGCGGCGTTGAGGGTGGGGCCTGAGGGAAGTCCGCAAAGGATCGGCGCCCGCCGGGCGCATCCGGTCCAAACGGTGCTATCATCGTCGCAACCCGTGTCGTGCGGTCTTGGGGGACGGTGTGATGAAGAGTTGGCTGGTCTACCTGCTGGTTTTGATGTCGCTCCTGCTCCCGGTGCCCGGGGCCAGGGCGCAACAGGCCGCGCAACAGGTCACCCTCCGGGCCACCTTGCAGACGCCGGTCTCCAATCCGTTCTACGGAAGGGCCATGCTGCGCTTCAAGGAGGAGCTGGGGAAACAGTCCGAGAACGGCATCGCTCTCCAGATCTTCGACAATGCACAGCTCTTCACCAACGATCAGGTCGTTGATGCAGTGTCGTCCGGCGCGATCGACATCGGCACCACAGCCGTGCACAACTTTGCCAAGAAGGTCCCTGCCGCCGCCATTATCGACCAGCCCTTCCTCTTCAATTTCCCGGCCTTGCTGCGCGCGGCGGTCCGCCCCGACGGCGAGATCAGAAAACTGATCGATGAGGCCGTCCTGGCGCAGATGGGAATACGCATTCTCTGGTGGCAGTCGATCGGCGACAACGTGTTCTATTCCAACGGGCAGGATATCGCGGACCCGGAGCGGATGAAGGACCGGCGGGTTGCCGTCCCAGGCACCAGCGTTGCAGAGTTCGTTGCGCAGTGTGGCGGCAAGGCGAGCGTCGTCGCCATGGAGAACATGGCCGGCGGCATGAAGGACGGCTCGCTCGACATGGTCCTCGTCGCGCTTGCCGCGTTCCAGGGACGTGGCATCTGGAAGGTGGTGGATACCATCACCCGCACCGGGCATGCACCCACCGAGTTCCTGCTCGCCATCAATGAGAAGGCCTTCCAATCGCTATCCCCCGAGCACCGGGCCACCGTGGTGAGGGCGGCAAGGACGGTGGAGCGCGAGATGCGCGAGCAGGCATCGGAGTTCGAGGCCAAAACCTATACGTTCGCGGAGAGCAAGGGCGTAAAGGTGCGGGACGTTACTCCCGATCAGGTCGCGGAGTGGCGCGCCTGCAGCGCAGCGATGATCGTGGAGTACATGGACAAGGGCGGAGAGCTGGCGAGCAAGCTCATGGCAGCCTACGGCAGGCTGCGCACCGATCCGTGCTGCACCGCCGGGCCGGGCGAGATGGCCTTCACGCGGCGCTGAGGCCACGCGGCGCTGAGGTCGGTGTTGGCATCCGGGATCGCGCCCCTCCATCGGCATGCACGTTGGCGGCAAGCGGCATAGGAGGGCTCGCCGGGTGCAACACGGGGTTGTCCGCTGCTGCACCCGCTGTCGCCCATGCGATCTATTCGCAGATGCTCGGGCTCTTGCGCTCGGCCATGTCCAGGTGGAAGTGGTTCTTGTGCGCCC
The DNA here is from genome assembly GCA_035573595.1 of Hyphomicrobiaceae bacterium. Taxonomy (GTDB): domain Bacteria; phylum Pseudomonadota; class Alphaproteobacteria; order Rhizobiales; family Hyphomicrobiaceae; genus AWTP1-13. Next base: position 11,153 of record DATMZP010000451.1, on the reverse strand, counting down.
TGTTGGCCTCGGGACCGAGCACGGTAGCGAAGGTGGTGCAGGCCGCCTTGTGCACGGCGTGCAGGAACGCGGCCTTGGGATCCGCCGGGCCTGGGGCCGGGCCGGGCGCCGCATTCGCCTCCTTGGGGCCGCCGAGCTGGCTCGGCGGCGCCCAGCCGAGGCCGGTCGAGCCGGTGGTCAGGTCGTTGGCGCCGCCAGGCCCGCGGATGCCGAAGGTGACGCGGGGAATGCCGATGGGGATGGAGGTGCCGGCCTGGAAGGACTTGATGGTGTCCGGCGTCGCCACCCGCGGCGCCCCGGCGGGGGGCTTGGCCTTGCGGGCCGCCGCGGCGGCCTCGGCCTGGCGCTTCACCGCCTCGGCCTTGGCGTCGCTGGCGATCTCGCGGGCGATGGGACCCCAGTCGGCGACCACCAGGGTCTTCTCGCCGCGCTCGCTCAGAAAGGCACCGATGTCGATGGCATTGACCCGGCCGTGCTCGCTGAGCTTGGTCCTGGCCCGGCCGTAGGCGTTCCGGCACGAGAAGGAGCTCATGGTGGCGACCTCGACGACGGGGGCTCCCAGGTGCTTCCGGGCCAAGGGCTGGACATCTCCCGTCAGCCACTTGTGGAGCGCCGCGACCATCTCGCAGGTGAGGGTGGCGGGCGGGGAGAAGGCGATCTTCGGGCTGGAGCCGATGCTGACGAGGTGCATGGGCGCCGGCGCCCCGCAGGCGCTGCCCTCGCGGATCGGCGGGGCGGGCTCGGCCACCAGGTCAAGGCCCTTGAGGAGGGTGGCGCAGCGGGCGCGGCCATCGGCGATCTCCTTGGCGGACCACTCGGCGGACCACTCGGGCGCCTCCTGCGCCGATGGGTCGCTTGGCGGGCTGGGCTTGAGCACCGTAGGCCAAGTACCGTCAGGCTGGGCGGCCACTGACGGGTTGCCGGCAAAACCTGGCGACACCGGCTGTTGTGCTGAGGCAACGGAGGCAAGGACAGACATGGCGGCAACAGACATGCTGGCAAAGGCGTACGCGATTGCCGCCTGGCGTGTCATCGGCATCAGGAATACCTACCCTTGAGATCGGATGACCCAACGCGAATCACAACGACATCCTGCTTAGACAACTATCACCGTGGGGCCGAATTTGTGGCATTTCCGTGTAACCGGCCCGCAGTTGGGGACAACCTGTGAAGGATAGCGGCGTGACCGGGCGAGAGACGGCCGTGGCGGCAGGGCAGCCCGCATCTGCCCCTGAAAGCGACATGACGGCCGCCATCGAAGGCGCCGCCGGCGTGGTCACGCTGAGCCGGCCGCGCGCCCTCAATGCGCTGACCACGGCCATGCGGGCCAGGATCGCCGAGGCATTCGCCGCCTGGGCGCGCGACCCGCGGGTTTATGCGGCCGTGATCGTGTCGGCCACCGACCGCGCCTTCTGCGCCGGCGGCGACGTACGCGAGATGGCGGAGTGTGGCCGGCGCGACGCCGGGGAGGCGCGCCGCCTGCTGGCCGCCGAGTATTCGCTCAACTGGCAGCTCGACTGCTTCACCAAGCCGACAGTGTCTCTCATCGACGGGGTAGTGATGGGCTCCGGCGTCGGCATCTCGCTCTATGGAACCCATCGGGTGGCGGGCGAGCGCTACCGCTTTGCCATGCCGGAGACCGGCATCGGCCTGTTCCCGGACGACGGCGTGGCGTCGGTGTTCGCGCGGCTGCCCGACGCGGTGGGGATGTACCTGGCACTGACGGGCCGCTCGCTGGGGCGCGCCGACGCCTACCGGCTGGGACTTGTCACGCACTGCCTGCCCGCGGGGCAGTTTGCCGAGGTTCTCGGCGCGCTGATAGAGGCGGACCCGGTGGACGCGGTGCTCGACGCTCGTCACGTCGGTCCGGGGCACGCCGAGCTGGAGGCGCTGCAGCCGGCCATCGCCCGCTGCTTCGGCGGCGACAGCCTGGAGGCGATCGTCGGTGCCCTGGAGGCGGAGCGCGGCGCGGAGCGGGTGTGGGCCGAGGGCGTGCTCAAGGACTTGGGCCAGCGCTCGCCCACGTCCCTGAAGGTGACGCACCGGCACGTCCGCGAGGCCCGCCGGCTCGATCTGAGGGCCACCCTGGCGCAGGACTACCGGCTCGCCTGCCGGTTCATGCTGGGTCACGACTTCTACGAAGGCGTGCGCGCCACGCTCATCGACCGGGACCACGCGCCGAGGTGGGAACCTGCCCGCCTGGCCGATGTCAGCGACTTGAAGATCCAGGCCTACTTCGCACCCCTCGATGCGGCAGAGCTGCAACTCGCCCCGCGCTCGGAGATGCAGGCGATGCGCTGACCGGCGGCCAGGCCGGAAAATCCGATGCGGGTGGGACGCAGCGCCGCAGCATTCTCAGGGCGTCGGCCGAACGGCGACGGAAGGCGGCCTCGGCTGCCGTTGGAACGTCACAAGGCAGGCGCTGGCACGGCGCATGCAACAATTTCCGGGCCACCCCATCGCCTAAGGCGCGTGCTGGCCCTAGACTGCTTAAGTTCGAAGCCAAGGCGATCTTGCGTCGCGACGGACGGCAGGCAGCGGGTGCCCAGGGGTGGCGGGAGATTATGACGAAGAGCGGATCAAGGTCGCGCATGGGCTTCGTGGCGCCCGCGGTAAGTGTGACGCTGTCCGCTGCCGCGGTCATCGCCGGCGTGGCGTATTTTTTTTGGACCGGGCCGGGTTCAGGTCCGGCCCCGGTTGAGACGGCGAAGGCGGCGACCAGGCCCGGAGGCAAGGCGGACGGCAAGGGTCGTGGCGCCGCGGCCGCGCCTGTCACGGCCGCCACGGTGACGGAGGCCGACATGCCGGTCATCCTCACCGCGCCCGGCACGGTGGAGCCGCTGGCGACTGTGGCGGTGCGGCCGCGGGTCGATGGCCAGATCGTGGAGGTGGCCTTCCGCGAGGGCGATCTCGTCACCGAGGGCAGCGTGCTGTTTCGCCTGGACGACCGCATGGTCAGGGCGCAGATCGCGCAGGCGGAGGCCGGCATCGCCAAGGACGAGGCCGGCCTGCGCGACGCCCAGGCCACGCTGACGCGGCGCCAGCAACTGATCGAGAAGCAGGTCGTCACCGAGGCGGCGCTCGACCAGGCGCGCTTCGCGGTGGAGGGCCTCAAAGCCAGCATCGCCGCCGGCAGGGCGCAGCTCGACTCGCAGAGGACGCAGCTCGACTACCTCACCATCCGCGCGCCGATCACGGGGCGGACGGGCGGTCTCGCAACCAAGCTCGGCGCCCAGGTCCGATCGCAGGATGCGACGCCGATGGTCACCATCAACCAGACCCGGCCCATCCTGGTGACCTTCTCTCTGCCGCAGCGCGACCTTCCCGCCGCGCGGCGCGCGCTCGCTGCCAAATCCCCCGCCGCGGTTGTGGTGCCTGGCGCGCAGCGCACGACGGTGCCCGCCATCATCGGCTTCGTCGACAACCAGGTGGATACGAAGACGGGCGCCATCGCCCTCAAGGTGCAGGCCGAGAATGCCGAGGAGGTGCTGTGGCCCGGCCAGGCGGTCGAGGTCAGACTGACCGTCGAGGTGAAGGCGCGCATGCTGTCGGCGCCGGCCACCGCCGTGCTGCCGGCCCAGCAGGGCATGATCGCGTGGGTGATCGGCCCCGATAACAAGGTGGCGCCGAAGGTCGTCACGGTGGAGCGCATCGTCGGGCAGACGGTGTTCCTGACCGGCGGCGTTGCGGCCGGAGACCGCGTGGTCACCGATGGCCAGATACGGCTCGCGCCGGGAACGACGGTGATCATCGAAGAGCCGCGGCGCCAGCCGACCGATGCGCCGGGCCAGGATCGCCGGGCCGACGGCCGCGGGTAGCCGGAGAGGGGGACATGCGCATTTCCGAGGTCTGCATCCGTCGTCCGGTGATGACGACGCTGCTGATGGCGTCGCTGCTGCTGGCGGGCTTCTTCGGCTACCGCCAGCTGCCGCTTGCTGCCATCCCCCGCATCGAGGTGCCGACGATCACCGTCAGCACGACCTATCCCGGTGCCAGCGCCCATACCATGGCGGTGTCCGTGGCGGCCCCGCTGGAGCGGCAGTTCGCCACCATCGCCGGCATCACCACGATCACCTCGAGCAACACCGAGGGCGCCAGCCAGATCACCCTGGAGTTCGACCTCAACCGCAACATTGACGCCGCCGCGCTGGACGTCCAGTCCGCTATCTCCGTTGCGCTGCGGCGGCTGCCGGATGATCTGCCGGCGCCGCCTTCCTATCGCCGCGTCAATCCTGCCGACGCCCCCATCATCTTCCTGGCGCTCACCTCCGACACCGCGCCCACCCAGGAGATGAACGAGTTTGCCGACAAGGTGATGAGCCCAAAGCTCTCCACCATCACCGGCGTGGCGCAGATCAACATCCAGGGCGCGCAGAAGCGCGCGGTGCGTGTCAGGTACGATCTCGATGCGCTCGCTTCCCGCGGCATCTCGGTCGAGGAGATCCGGCTGGCGGTGGCGCGGGAGGCCAAGATCGACCCGGTCGGGAGCATCTGCACACGGGAGCAGGTTTATATCATCGAGGTGAAAGGGGCCGAGCCGACCGCCGCATTCTTCAAGCCGTTGATCGTGGCATGGCGCAACGGCGCCCCGGTGCGCCTGGAGGACATCGCCAGCGTCGAGGACTCGGTGGAGAACGACCAAGCGCGCGCCGAATACAACGGCACGCGCTCGATCATCCTGTCGATCCAGCGTCAGCCGGATGCCAACACGGTCGCCGTCACCAACGCCATCAACGCGGCAATCCCCGAGTTTCAGCGGATGCTGCCGCCCACCATCAATCTCAGCGTCTTGAGCGATCGTTCGGTATCGATCCGCGACTCCGTCCACGACGTGCAGGTCACGCTGGTCCTGACGGCGGTGCTGGTGATCCTCGTGATCCTGGCGTTCCTGCGCGCCTGGCGCGCCACGTTCATTCCGGCTCTGGCGCTGCCGCTCTCCATCATCGGCACGTTCGCCGGGATGGCCTTGTTCGGCTTCTCGCTCGACAACGTGAGCCTGCTGGCCTTGACCCTGGCGCTCGGCTTCGTGGTGGATGACGCCATCGTCGTGCTGGAGAATATCGTGCGCTACATCGAGCAGGGCATGAAGCCGTTCGATGCCGCCATCCGCGGGGCGACCGAGATCGGCTTCACGGTTCTCTCGATTACGCTCTCGCTGGTGGCCGTATTCATCCCCATCCTGTTCATGGGCGGCATCGTGGGGCGGTTCTTCTTCGAGTTCGCGGTAACCATCTCCATCGCGATCCTGCTCTCGGGATTCATCTCGCTGACCCTCACCCCGATGCTGGCCTCGCGCATGCTCAACGCGCATCGCGGCGAGGAGGTGAAGCACGGCCTGCTCTCGCGCGGCTTCGAGGCCGGATACGACCTGATGGCGCGCGCCTACCGGGTGACGCTGGATGCATCGCTGCGGGTGCCGGCGCTCATGCTGATGGTCACGGTCGGGACGATCGTCGCGACCGTCTGGGCGTTCGGGGTTGTCAAGAAGGGCTTCCTGCCGGTCGAGGACACAAGCATCGTCATCGTACGCACCGAGGCGGCTCCCGACATCGCTTTCGAGGCGATGGTCGAACGTCAACGCATCGTTTCCGAGCGCATCCGCAAGGACCCTGACGTGCTCTACGTCAATTCCAACGTTCAGCAGACCTTTTTTAACCCGACCCTCAACCGGGGGAGCATCTTCGTCCAGCTCAAGCCGCGTAGCGAGCGCAAGGAGTACGCCACCATCAGCGAGGTGCAGACCCGGCTCCGGCGCAGCCTCGCCAACATCCCGGGCATCCGCTCCTTCCCGGTGCCGCTGCAGAACCTGCGCATCGGCAGCCGCAGCGGCGCCGCCGCCTACCAGTACACGCTCACCAGCGTCGACCAGGCCGAGCTGTACGAGGACGCCCAGCGCCTGATCGAGCGCGTCAAAGCCGCGCCGGCCTTCGCCGATGTCACCAGCGATCTCACCCTGGGGGCCCGGCAGCTCAGGCTCGACATCGACCGCGACGGGCTGGCGCGCTTCGGCCTCACCATGGACGTGGTGCGCTCGACGCTCTACTCGGCATTTGGCTCACGCCAGATCGCCACCGTCTACACGCCGTCCAACGACTACCAGGTGATCATGGAGACGGACAGGACGCTGAGCCTCGATCCCGGCGTGCTCTCGAAGATCTATGTCCAGAGCAACACCGGCCAGCAGATCCGCCTCGATTCGATCGCATCGGTGACACTGGCTCCCGGCCCGGTCTCGGTGGCGCGCCAGAGCCAGCTGCCGGCCGTCACCATCACCTTCAACCTGGCGCCTGGCTTCACGCTGGGCGAGGCCGTAAACGCCATGAACGAGCTGGAGCGCGAGGTGAAGATGCCGCCCTCCATCACCGGGCAGTTCGCGGGCACCGCCCAGGTGTTCCAGAGCTCGTTCCGCGACCAGCCGCTGCTGATCCTGGCGGCGGTCCTCACCATCTACATCGTGCTCGGCATCCTCTATGAGAGCTTCATCCACCCGATCACGATCCTGTCGGGCCTGCCGTCGGCGAGCCTCGGAGCGTTGCTGACGCTGTGGTGGTTCGATGTGGAGCTCACCATCATCGCCATGATCGGGATCATCCTGCTGGTCGGCATCGTCAAGAAGAACGCCATCATGATGGTGGACTTCGCCATCGAGGCCCGCGCCCGCGGCGCGGCGCCCCGCGATGCCATCCGCGAGGCGTGCCTCTTGCGCTTCCGTCCGATCATGATGACGACCATGGCGGCCCTGTTCGGGACGCTGCCCATCGCCGTGGGCTGGGGTGCGGGTGCCGAGTTGCGCCAGCCGCTCGGCCTCACCGTGGTGGGCGGGCTGGCCGTCTCGCAGCTGCTGACGCTCTACATCACGCCGGCGGTCTACCTCATGATGGAGTGGATCGGCAGCAAGCTCGGCGCCGGCCGGCGCGAGCACATCCCGACGGTCGAAGCGGAGGTGCTGCCGGCGCGACCTCAGGCCGCGGCGGAGTGACACCGGTTGCACCCGCGGCCGGTTGCGGGTCAAATCTCAACCGTGGCCATTGGGCCGTCGGCGCTTGAGGTGTCGAGACAGGGCTCGGCCTCGCCGGCCGAAGGGGAGAGCATGCAGGAACGACGGTCCTTGCGGCGCGCAGCTCTGGGGCTTGCCGCCGCTCTCCTCGCCGCGCCGATCGCCGGCTGCGACCAGGGCCAGCCGCAGGCCGCGCCGCAGCAGGCGGCGCCGCCGCCCACCGTCAGCGTCTCCCAGCCCGTGCAACGCGGCATCGTCGAATGGGACGAGTACACGGGCCGGTTCGACGCTACCCAGACGGTGGAGATCAGGGCGCGCGTCTCGGGCTACCTCAACGAGGTGCGCTTCAAGGACGGCCAGGAGGTGGCCCAGGGCGACGTGCTGTTCGTCATCGACCCGCGGCCCTTCGAGCGGGCGCTGGAGCAGGCCGGCGCCGAGCTGTTCGCCGCCACCACCAAGGTCGAGAACGCCAACCTCGACGTGACGCGCGGCCAGAAGCTGATCGAAGGCAAGATCATCTCCGACAAGACCTTCGACGACCGCATGTCGCTGCTGCGCGACGCTCAGGCCGCCGTCAAGGTGGCCGAGGCCAAGGTGAAATCCGCCGAGCTCGACCTGTCGTTCTCCACCATCGCCGCGCCCATCTTGGGGCGCATCGGCCGCACGCTGGTGACGGCGGGCAACTGGATCAGCGCCGGCAGCGTGTCGGGCGCCACGCTGCTCACCACGATCGTCAGCCAGGACCCGATCTACATCTACTTCGACGTCAACGAGAACAACTACATCAAGTACAAGCGCTTGGCCGAGCGCGGCGTCGCCGCCGGCGCCGCCGACGTCGGCGCTGCCGTAGAGGTGGCGCTGCCGGACGAGCGCGGCTACCCGCACAAGGGCCGGCTGGACTTCCTCGACAACCGGCTCGACCAGGGCACCGGCACGCTCCGGGCGCGCGCGGTGCTCCCCAACAAGGCCGGCCTGTTCTCGCCCGGCCTCTTCGGCCGCGTGCGGGTGACGGGCACGCCGAGCTACACCGCGCTCCTGCTCCCCGACGAGGCCATCGGCACCGATCAGACCAACAAGTTCGTGCTGGTGGTGGCCGACGACGGCGTCGTGGAGCGCCGCAACGTCAGGCTGGGGCCGCTGAGCGAGGGCCTGCGCGTGGTGCGCGAGGGCCTGGCCGCCCACGAGTGGGTGGTCACGCGCGGTCTGCAGCGGGCGCGGCCGGGCGGCAAGGTCGCGCCCAAGCGCGTGGCCATCGAGCTGTCGGAGGCGGCGCCGGTGCAGGGCAACGAGAAAGCGCGCGAATGACTCGGGGAGCGGCCCATCATGGCGAATGGCGAATGGGCGACGGCCACCATTGGCCATTCGCCATTCGCGCCCTTCCGCCGAGATAGAGGCCAAATCCCATGCGCTTTAGCCATTTCTTTATCGCCCGGCCGATCTTCGCGGCCGTGGTGGCGCTGGTCATCACCATCATCGGCGCCATCGGCTACACCGGCCTCGGCATCACCCAACTGCCGGAGATCACACCGCCCACCATCACCGTCACCACCAACTATCCGGGCGCCAGCTCCCAAACGGTGGCCGACACCGTGGCCGCGCCCATCGAGCAGGAGATCAACGGCGTCGAGGGCATGATCTACATGGCCTCGCAGTCCACCTCCGACGGCAACCTGTCGATCACCGTCACCTTCGATGTGGGCACCGACATCGACCGCGCCCAGGTGCTGGTGCAGAACCGCGTCAGCGTCGCGGTGCCGCGGCTGCCGGCCGAGGTGCAGCGCAGCGGCATGCTGGTGCGCAAGCGCTCGCCCGACCTCTTGCTGGCAGTCCACCTAGTCTCGCCCGACCAGACCTTCGACCAGGTCTACATCTCCAACTACGGCCTCCTGAACGTCCGCGACCGGCTGATGCGGCTCTATGGCGTGGCCGACGTGTCGCTGTTCGGGGTGCGCGAGTATTCCATGCGCGTCTGGCTCGACCCGGAGCGCATCGCGGTCCGCGATCTCACCGCCGAGCAGGTGCTGGACGCGCTCAGGGCGCAGAACGTGCAGGTGGCGGGAGGGTCGCTGGGCGAGCCTCCGGTCGATTACAAGAACGCCTTCCAGATCCCGCTGCAGATGAAGGGGCGGCTCAAGACCGCCGACGAGTTCGAGAGCATCATCGTCAAGTCGGGTGCCGACGGCCGCGTGGTGCGGCTGAAGGACGTGGCGCGCGTCGAGCTAGGCGCGCTCAGCTACAACGCCCAGGGCTACGCCGACCGGTACCCGGCCGTCATCGTGGTGGTGGACCAGCAGCCCGGCAGCAACGCGGTGGCCGCCACCCAGGGCATCAAGGACACCATGGCGGAGCTGGCCAAGAGCTTCCCCAAGGGCCTGGAGTACCGCATCACCTATAACCCGACGGAGTTCATCGAGGTCTCGATCGCCAAGCTCTACGGCACAATTCTCGAGGCTACCGCGCTGGTGGTGCTGGTGGTGCTGGTGTTCCTCAAGACCTGGCGCGCCACCCTCATTCCGGTCGTCGCCATACCGGTGGCCCTGATCGGCACCTGCGCCGTGATGCAGGCGTTCGGCTTCTCGCTCAACATGCTGACCCTGTTCGGCCTCGTGCTGTCGGTGGGCATCGTCGTGGACGACGCCATTGTCGTGGTCGAGAACGTCGAGCGTAAGCTCAAGGAAGGCCTCACGCCCCTGCAGGCGGCCCGCGTCTCCATGGACGAGGTGGGCATCGCGGTGGTCGCCATCGCCCTCGTCTTGTTCGCCGTGTTCATCCCGACGGCGTTCCTGGGCGGCATCACCGGCCAGTTCTACCGCCAGTTCGCTGTCACCATCGCCTCCGCCACCGGTATCTCGCTGCTGCTGTCGCTCACTCTCAGTCCGGCGCTCGCCGCCCTGCTGTTCAAGCCGCACGGTGCGCACGGGCGCGGCTCTCTCATCATGGCGCCGCTGCGGCTGTTCTTCCGCCTGTTCGATGCCGGCTTCGACGCCATCGCCCGCGGCTACGCCGGCCTCGTGCGCCGGCTGGCGGCGGTCTGGCTGCCGGTGCTGATCTGCTACGCCCTGGTGCTGGGATTCGGCATCTGGTTCGTGCAGTCACTGCCGACCGGCTTTATCCCTAACCTGGACCGGGCGATCCTCGTCATCTCCCTGCAGCTGCCGCCGGGCGCCTCGCTGCAGCGCACCGACGCGGTCGTGCGCAAGGCGACGGACATCCTCCTGGCCGAACCGGGGGTGCGCTACTCCAACGCCTTCACCGGGCGCAACGCCGCCACCTTTTCGGCCGCCACCAACGCCGGCCTGCTGTTCATCGTGCTCGACGATTTCGAGGACCGGCACCGGCGCGGGCTGACCGTCGACAAGATCGCCCAGTCGCTCAGGGGCAAGTTGGCCGCGCAGATCGAGGAGGCGCAGACCCTCGTATTCATCCCGCCGCCAGTGCGCGGCGCGGGTGCGGCGGCGGGCTTCTCCATGCGCTTGCAGGACACGCTGGGTCTGCCGGCCGCCGAGCTTGCGCGCATCACCCAGGAGTTCGTGGCCGAGGCCAACAGGACGCCGGGCATCGCCAACGCGTTTACCACCTTCGCGGCGGCGACGCCGCAGGTGTTCGTGGACGTGGACCGCGACAAGGCACAGATGCTCAAGGTGCCGGTCACCAACATCTTCGAGGCCATGCGAGTCTTCATGGGCTCGGCCTACGTCAACGACTTCAACATGTTCGGCCGCACCTACCGCGTCACCGCCCAGGCCGACGGCGACTTCCGCCTCGACCAGGAGAGCGTGTCCAAGATCCGTGTGCGCAGCTCCGAGGGCGCGATGGTGCCGCTGGGCAGTCTCGTCACCTTCAAGGAGATCATCGGGCCGGAGCGCGTGCCGCGCTACAACCTGTTCCCCTCGGCCGAGGTGCAGGGCACGGCGCAGCCGGGCGTCAGCTCCGGCCAGGCGCTGGCCATCATGCGCAAGCTGGCCGGGGAGAAGCTGCCGCCCGGCGTCAACTTCGAGTGGACCGACCTCTCCTATCAGGAGGCCAAGGTCGGCCGCACCGGCTACTACATCTTCGCCCTCAGCGTCGTGTTCGTGTTCCTGGCCCTGGCGGCCCAGTACGAGAGCTGGGCGCTGCCGCTCGCGATTCTGCTGATCGTGCCGATGTGCCTGTTCTC
>DATMZP010000450.1:0-2748 GCA_035573595.1 Hyphomicrobiaceae bacterium | reverse complement strand
CTCACTCGTGCCATTGCAGATCGACCGGCGCAGATGGGAACGCGGGGCTGGCTATCACGTTTAACGTTTGGCTTCCTCGTTGAAGTCGTGTGGCACCAAATGGGCTGGGAGACTTGGCGTGGGGAGCAACAGAGAGCTTGCCAACATCACGGTGCTGGTCGCCGAGGACGAGCCGCTTGTCGCGGTGGGCGTCGTCAATCAGCTGACCGAAGCGGGTGCAACCGTCGTGGGCCCCTGCTCCACAAGCGGCCGCGCGATCGCGGCGCTGGACGAGAACGATATCGACGTGGCGATCATCGACTTTGTGCTGGCCGACGACAACACCGAAGGGTTGCAGGCCGCGCTTGAGGACAAGGGAATCCCCTACATCGTGGTCACGGGCTACCCGCGGGTTCTCGTGCGGCGCGACCGGCACCAGCCTGTGCTGTCGAAGCCGGTCTCACGCGAAGCCCTGACCTCGACCGTAAGGGCGCTCTCGGGCGCCTGAGCGCCGGGGCGGCTCTCCGGTTGCGGCACGCGATACACTGTGCCGCGTTCATGTGCCATGGCTACTCGCCATACCGCCCGATCACCGATATCGAGCACACGTTCTGGTGCGGGAAGCCGCCGAGGTTGTGGGTGAGGCCGCGGCGGGGCAGCTCCCGGCGCTGGCGGGGGCCGGCCTTGCCCTGCATCTGCAGGTAGATCTCGTAGATCATGCGCATGCCCGAGGCGCCGATGGGGTGGCCGAAGCACTTGAGGCCGCCGTCGATCTGGCACGGTACCCGGCCGCCGGCGTCGTAGAAGCCGTCGAGCACGTCCTTGATGGCGCCGCCCTCGGGCGAGACGTAGAGGTCCTCCATGGTGACGAGCTCGGTGACCGAAAAGCAGTCGTGCACCTCGATCAGGTCGATCTCCTCGCGCGGATTGTCGATGCCGGCCTCCTTGTAGGCGCGCTTGGAGGCCACCCGCGTGGTGGCGAAGTAGCTGCCGTCCCAGGAGTTGTGCGCCGCCTCCGTCCCGTTCGAGACCGCGAGCTGCAGCGCCTTCACGGAAATGAGGTCCTGCTTGCCGAGGCTTCTGGCGATCTCCGGCGTCGTTACGATGGCGCAGGCCGAGCCGTCGCTTACGCCGCAGCAGTCGTAGAGGCCGAGCGGCTCGGCCACCATCGGGGCGCCCAGCACGGTGTCGATGTCGATCCTGTTGGTGAGGTGCGCCTTGGGGTTGCGGTTGCCGTTGTCGTGGCTCTTGACGGAGATGTGGGCCATGGCGCGCTTGAGGTCCTCCGGGGCCTTGCCGTGCTTGGCGCGATAAGCGGCGGCGAGTTGGGCGAACGAGCCCGGCGCCGACAGGTTCGGCCACCACATGGAGTTGAGCGCCCCGCGCCCGCGCTGCGGCAGGCCGCCGTAGCCCGTGTCCTTGAGCTTCTCCACGCCGAGCGCCAGCGCGATGTCGGCGGCGCCGGACGCCACGGCATAGACCGCGCCGCGGAACGCCTCGGTGCCGCTGGCACAGTAGTTCTCCACCCGCGTCACCGGGATGTAGGGCAGCCGCAACGCCACCGCGAGCGGCACGCCCGACTTGCCGACGTGCTGCTCCTCGATGGCGGTGGCGAGCCAGGCGGCCTCGATCTGGTTCTTCTCGATGCCGGCGTCGGCGATGGCCTCCTCGAAGGCCTCCACCATCAGGTCGTCGGCCTCCTTGTCCCAGCGCTCGCCGAACTTGGAGCAGCCCATGCCGAGGATCGCCACCTTGTCGCGGATGCCGGTTGCCATTGGGTGAGTCTCCTGAACGTGTCGCATTTATTGAATCGGCAGTCGGGCGTCGGCAGTCGGGGGTCGGCAGTCGGGTCCTCGTACGACGCCCGACGCCCGACTGCCGCTATTTCGGCGCCGCCTTCCAGAAATAGCGTGTGAAGCCGCGTGCGGGGTCGTAGTCCTTGATGCGGAACATCATGCGCATGGGCACGCCCACGTCGGCGCTTGCCGCATCGCAGTCCGTGAAGTCGATCATGAGGCGCCCGCCCTCGTCGAACACCACCATGCCGTAGTAGTGCGGCGGGTCGGGCGAGTAGGTGAGGCGGTCGGCGGTGTAGGACTGCACCTTGGCCGGCATGTCGGCGAAGGGGTGGTCGTCCAGGCTGTGGAAGGCGTTGCAGTTGGGGTTCACGCATACGTTGAGCTTGGGGAACTGCAGCGTGCCGCACTTGCGGCACTGCCCGCCGATGAAGCCCGTCAGCATGCGGCGGTTGCGGTAGAGCGAGGAGAGCGGCGTCTGCTTGTCGACGTCGGCGCGCATGCCGCGCTCGATGGCGATGAGGTCGTTGAAGGCCAGGAACTTGGCGTAGTTGGTCTCGGCCTTGCCGCGCGCCAGGTGACCCTTGACCCCGAGCCGAGGCGCCAGCTTCGCCAGCTGCTCGGTGGCCTCGAGCAGCAAGGCATCGCAGCCCTGGCCGAAGCCGACCACCAGGATCTTGTCGCCGGGCTTCGCCTCCTCCAGCGCGTTGACCAGCATCACCAGCGGATGCGCCGCACCGGTCTCGCCGCACACGGCATGCAGGTTGTCGCGCACGGCCGCATCGGGCACGCCGGCCCGCTTGGCGATGCCGGCCGCCACGCGCGGCAGCAGGCACGGCATGGCAAAATGGGCGATATCGGCGGGCTTGACGCCGGTGTTCCCGAACAGGTCGGCGAGCGCTGCCGGCACGATCTTGTTGTAGCCCTCGTCCCTGATCCAGCGCTCCTCCCAGGTGTAATCGAACTCGAAGCC
>DATMZP010000449.1:0-9129 GCA_035573595.1 Hyphomicrobiaceae bacterium | reverse complement strand
CCGCGGTTTGCGAGATCGCTTTCGTCGAGCCCGAGCCGCCGATCGTTCTGAAGATGTACCCAGACTGGCTGCATTGGAAGATGCAAAAGGAGGTGACCGTCTCGACCTTGCTCCGGGGTCGTCTCAGTGTGGCGGTACCGCACATACTGTTTGCCGACGACACGAAAAGGCTGCTCGGTCTCAACTTCGTCCTGATGACGAAGCTCGAGGGTTCGATCCTGCGCCAAGTCGAGCCGTCACTGACCTCGGCGCAGCGCGTCTCCGCTTACGTGCAGATCGGCCAGCTGCTGCGCGAATTCCATCGCATCCCCATGGAAGCATTCGGCTATATCGGCCCGAATGGGATATGGACGGCTTACGCGACCAACAGTGCGTACATGTCATTCCAATTCGACAAGAAGTTGAAGGAATTCACGGATCGAGGCGGCGCGGTCAGCCTTGCGCGACGCGTCAAAGCCCATGCCGCTGATCGCGGCCAGCTTCTTCACGAGTGTGCTCGACCCGTGCTTTGCCACAACGACCTTCACTCTGGAAACCTGCTTGCCGAGACGGCGGAGGGAGCCGTTCGACTTTCCGGCGCCTTGGATTTCGAGGGTGCCCTGGCGGGCGATCCTCTGATGGACGTTGCCAAGGCGCTTTACTATCTCGACGAGCAGGCGAAGAGCGCGTTACTAGAGGGGTATGGCGAGACAGGGCGAGCGCAGTGGTCTCAGACTCTCGCCCTCTATCATCTCTATTTTGTGCTCGAACTTTGGTGCTGGATGGCCCAGACCAGAAACAAGGAGGCGCTCGACAAGCTCGCCTTGGACCTGGAGCGCTTCTCGACGGTGTGATCCCGTCCACTGCCAATGTCTTAGTTGGGTCTCACCTTGCATTGAGCTGCCGCCTTGCAGGGAGGCATTGAAAGCGGATGCAAGGAACGCTGGCCAAGCGTTGGGCCGGCCATGGAAATCTGCTTAGTCGGGGGCCGAGCCGCGATCCTCACTTCCGCCACGTAAACAACGCCGACGTCGCATAGTTCCACACCGCGCCCACCAGGATGCCGCAGATGCCCGAGACCCACCAGTCGTAGTCCTTGACGAACAGGAAGTCGGCGATGCCGACGTTGGCCACGGCGCCGACGGAGCAGACGGCGTAGAAGCTGAGGAGCCCCAGCAGCACCGGGCCGAGGCCGCTGAGCCGCTTGTCCCGGTAGGTGAGGGCGTTGTTGAGGAAGAAATTGCCGCCGATGGCGATGACGGTGGCGGCGATCTGGGCGCGCAGGAACGGCACGCCGAGGTGGACGGCCGCGGCCAGCACCGCCATGTGCAGGAGGACGCCGATCGAGCCGACCGCGGCGAACATGAGAAAGCGCACCGGCAGCCAGCGGCCGACGAGCTTGTCCAGGAGCAGGGCCACGTAGTCGAGGACCACCAGGCTGTCGAGCTTGCTCTCCCCGTGGCGACGCAGGCCGAACACGTAGGGCACCTCCTTGATGCGCGCGGGCACGGGCGAGGACGCGAGGATGTCGAGCAGGATCTTGTAGCCCTCCTGCGAGAGCCGTCGCACGGCGGCGTCGAACATCTCCCGCTTGAGCATGAAGAAGCCACTCATCGGGTCGGTGAGGTGGCATCCCCTGAGCACCAGGCGCGACAGCCCGGTCGCCACCCGGCTGATGGTGCGGCGGCCCTGGCTCCAGTCGCCGAGGCCGCCCTCGGCGAGGTAGCGTGAGCCGACCACCACGTCGGCCTCGTCCTGGCGCAGGCTCTGGAGCATGGGTCCGAGCAGCCGCTCGTCGTGCTGCAGGTCGGCGTCCATGACGGCGATGTAGGGGGCGAAATTGCTCTGGATACCCTCGACCACCGCCGAGGCCAGCCCGCGCCGGCCGAGCCGGCGGACGCTGCGCACGCGCCGATCGGTGGCGCAGGCCACCCGCAGCGCCTCGATGGTGCCGTCGGTCGAGTCGTCGTCGACGAACACGGCCTCCCAGCGGATGCCGTCGAGCGACCGCTCCAGCTTCTCCAGGAGCGGAACGATATTGTCGCGCTCGTTGAAGGTGGGGATGACGACGACGAGCTCGGGCGCGGTGGGCTCGGTCCGTGTCGCAGACGGCTTCGCGTCTGCCGGCGCATGAAGCTGCATTGTGTCGTTGTCCCCCGACGGTGCGGCGGCTGGCAGTTTTCTCACAAGCCAGGCGCTTGTCCAGATGCCGGTCCAGGTCGGCCCCAGGTCGGCCGAGGAGACGCAAGGGCAGTGCCAGGAGAGCCGCGATGGATAGGGTGGCGGCATGCAGCAGGATGCAGCAGGCGAGCGCAGCAGCTTGTTTTCTCTGTTCTTCTTGACAATGTTCCTATTATGTTCTTTTTTTCGACTCCGACTGCCAAACTCCAGGCTTCCGAAACGCCATGCGTTGTCTCCCCAACTTCGATGCTGCTCAAGCCCGCCAGGCAGCGTTCCCCAGGGAACGTCTGCAGGAGCGTCTGGCGGCCCTCAGGAAGGCCGTGGAGGGCCTGCCGATGGCCAGAGTAGTGGAGAGGCCTGAAGCCCAAGCTGACGCTGCAGCCCCTCTCCAGGGCCGCCTGCAGGGGGCGGATTGGGGGCTGCCGGCAGAGCTGCCCTGCGGCGCCCTCAACGAGGTAGTGGCCGGCCATGCCGACCGTCCGGCGGCGTTCGGCTTCCTGTTTACCTTGATGGTCTTGGGTCTCGATAACGGTCTCGATCGGGGTCATGCGGGCTTTGGGCTG
Source organism: Hyphomicrobiaceae bacterium (assembly GCA_035573595.1). Classification (GTDB taxonomy): domain Bacteria; phylum Pseudomonadota; class Alphaproteobacteria; order Rhizobiales; family Hyphomicrobiaceae; genus AWTP1-13. The sequence continues at coordinate 6,406 of DATMZP010000449.1, read as the reverse complement.
CGGGCGGGACCAGCCGTGCTCGTCGCGGCCCGTCGCGCCTTGTCGGATTTCGGAGAGCCTTACGGGCACGGCCTCGCCCAGCTGGGCCTCGATGTGGGCCGGCTGATCCTGGTCGAGACCAGGACCGACAAGGACGCCCTGTGGGCCATCGAGGAGACGCTGCGGTCCGGGGCGCGGCCGGCCATGGTGGCGGGCGCCCTCGCCGGCGGGCTCGACCTCACTTCCAGCCGCCGGCTGAACTTGGCGGCGGCGCCGCAGCGCACGCCGCTCGTCCTTCTGAGCGGGGCTGGTGCAGCCGGCACAAGCGCGGCGGCAGCGCGCTGGCGCATCGCCGCGGCGCCGGCGGCCCGCGACAGCTTCGGCGCGCTCGCCGCGCCCCGCTGGCACGTCGCGCTGGAGCGCTGCCGCCTGGGCAATCGTCGCGGTCGCCTCATGAATCGCCCCATGAATCTCCCCGGCGCCTGGCTGATCGAGTGGAACCATGTCGCGCATCGTTTCCGTGTGGTTGCCGGACTGGCCGGTTGTCTGGCCGATCGCCCGCCTGCTGCGGACGCAGGCCTGCTCCGCGCCGGCTGACGCTCTCGATCCCCGGCTGGATCCTGGTCGCCCGCTGGTGCTGGTCGCCCCCGGCAAGGGCGGCCCGCGCCTCGTCGCCCTCAACCGGGCCGCCCGGCAGAGCGGGCTCGTCGCCGACGATCTCCTTTCCAATGCCCGCTCCAAGGTTCTCGACCTGCAGGTCTATGCGGCCGATCCGGCGGCCGACGCCGCCGCCCTCGACCGGCTGGCGCTGTGGGCCATGCGCTATGCCCCCCTCGCCGCCCCCTGGGACGAGGCGAGCGGCGCCGACGGCCTGTTCATCGACATCACCGGCGCCGCCCACCTGCTCGGCGGAGAGGCGCGGCTGCTCGCCGATCTGGAGCGGCGCCTGCGCACCTTCGGCCTCGCCCCGCGACTCGCCATCGCCGGCACTCCCGGCGCTGCCTGGGCGCTCGCCCGGTTTGGCAATGCGCGGGACCATCAGCGGAGGCAGGCGCCCGGCCCCATCCTGGCTCCCGGCGCGGAAGCCGAGGCGCTGCGGCCCCTGCCGCTCGCCGCCCTGCGCCTGCCCGACGCCACGCTGTCGCTGCTGCGCCGCTTGGGCCTGCGCCGCATCGGCGACGTGATGGAGCAGCCGCGCGCGCCGCTGGCCGCCCGCTTCGAGGCCCTGCTCCTGCGCCTCGACCAGGCGCTGGGGCGCGTACCCGAGCCGCTCGTCCCCGCCATGCCCCCGCCCGTCTACCGGGCGCAGGCCGCCTTCGTGGAGCCGATCGTCAGCCTCGAGCAGGTGCTGGAAGCGGCAACGCGGCTCCTGGGGTCTCTCGTTGACAATCTTGCCAGCGATGCCGTGGGCGCGCGCTCCCTGCGCCTCATGCTGTTTCGAGTCATGCCAGAGGCATGCTTCCAGCATGACGGCCGGGTACAGTCGGTGGAGATCGGCCTTGCCGCGCCCAGCCGCGATGCCACGCACATCGCCCGCCTCATCGGCCTGCGTCTCGAGCGCGCGGCCGACGTCCTCGACGCCGATTTCGGCTTCGAGGCCGCGGCCCTCCACGTGCTGGTCGCCGAGCCGCTGGCGGACCGCCAGGTGCGGCTCACCATGGACGAGACGACGCGCCCTCCCGAGGCCCTGCCCCAGCTCATCGACCGCCTGCAGCAGCGCCTGGGGCCCGCCGCCGTGCGCAGGCTCCAGCCGTATGAGAGCCACATCCCAGAGCGCGCCCAGTCTCCCTCTCCGTTTGAGTTGAAGAGAGGAGAGGGCCGCAGGGTCCCCTCCCCCCTTGTGGGGGAGGGACAGGGTGGGGGGGAATCCCCAACCTCAAAGCTTGTGGTTCCCCCCACCCCTAACCCCTCCCCACAAGGGGGAGGGGAATCCGCGCAGCGCATGTCGCAATGGATCGCCGACACCCCCCGTCCCCTCCTCCTGCTGCCCCGGCCGGAGTCCGCCGAGGTGGTGGCGCTCATCCCGGAAGGGCCACCACGGCAGTTCCGCTGGCGCGGCGTGCGCCACCAGATCGTCCACGCCGATGGGCCGGAGCGAATCGCGCCGGAATGGTGGCGCCAGTCTCCCGACCATGCGGAGCGCGACTACTACACGGTGGAGGACAGCGCCGGCCGCCGCTTCTGGCTCTACCGCGCCGGCCGCTACGGCCGCGGCGAGGCCCCCCCGCAATGGTTCATCCACGGGGTATTCGGATGACCGCCTTCGCCGAGCTGGTCGCCGCCACCAACTTCTCGTTCCTGCGCGGGGCCTCGCATGCGCACGAGATGGTCGGGCAGGCGGCGGAGCTGGGGCTCGCGGCCATCGGCATTGCCGACCGCAATACGCTGGCCGGTGTCGTGCGCGCCTACACCGCCGCCAAGGAGCACAAGATCCGTCTCATCGTCGGCGCGCGCCTCGTGACGACCGAGGGTTTCGAGGCGGTGTGCTATCCCACCGATCGCGCCGCCTACGGCCGGCTGTGCAGGCTGCTGACCGACGGCAACCGCCGCGCCGTCAAGGGCCAGTGTCATTTCAGCTTCGCGGAGATGCTGGCGGCGAGCGAGGGGCAAATCTTCATCGCCATCCCGCCGCGCGAGCTCTCGGGAGACTTCATCGAGCGCGTGAGCACACTCAGCGCCGCCGCGCGCGGCCGCGTCTATCTTGCCGCCGCCTTCGCCTACCGCGGCAACGAGCGCCGCCGCCTCGGCCTGCTGAGCGAGCTGGCTGCACAGGCCCGCGCCCCCCTCGTCGCCACCGCCGATGCGCTCTATCACCATCCCGTCCGCCGCCCGCTCGCAGACGTGCTCGTCTCAATCCGCGAGAAGTGCACCATTGCCGAGGCCGGCTACGCCCTCGAGGCCAATGCCGAGCGCCACTTGAAGCCCGGCGCCGAGATGGCGCGCCTGTTCGCGGCCTACCCGCAGGCCGTCGCCCGCACGCTGGAGATCGCGGGGCGCGTCCGCTTCTCGCTCGACGATCTGCGCTACGAGTACCCCGAGGAGCCGGTGCCTACGGCCAAGGCCCCGCAGGCGCATCTGGAGGACCTGACCTGGGCGCATGCGCAGGAGCGCTTTCCCGACGGCATCCCAGACAATGTGCGCGCCATCCTGGAGAAGGAGCTGTCACTGATCGCCCGCCTCGAGTACGCGCGCTACTTCCTCACCGTCTACGATGTCGTGCGCTACGCGCGCGAGGAGGCGTGCCCGCCGATCCTGTGCCAGGGCCGCGGCTCGGCCGCCAACAGCGCGGTGTGCTACTGCCTCGGCATCACCTCGGTCGATCCCACCCGGATCGACCTGCTGTTCGAGCGCTTCATCTCCGCCGACCGCGGCGAGCCGCCCGACATCGACGTGGACTTCGAGCACGAGCGGCGCGAGGAGGTGATCCAGTATCTCTATGCCCGCTACGGCCGCGACCGCGCCGCCATCTGCTCCACCGTCATCCACTACCGCTCGCGCATGGCCATCCGCGAGGTCGGCAAGGCGCTGGGCCTCAAGGAGGACGTGACCGCCGCGCTGGCCGGCCTCGTCTGGGGCATCGGCGATGACGACTTCCCCGAGGCGCGGGTGCGCGAGGCGGGCCTCGATCCGGCCAATCCTGCCATCCGCCGGGCGGTGGGCCTGGCACGCCAGCTGATCGGCTTTCCGCGCCATCTCTCCCAGCACGTCGGCGGCTTCGTGCTCACGCGCGAGCGCCTCGACGAGACGGTGCCGATCCACAACGGTGCCCAAGTCGCAAATAGGCCGGACCGCACCTTCCTGGAGTGGGACAAGGACGACATCGACGCGCTCGGCATGCTCAAGGTGGACGTGCTGGCGCTCGGCATGCTCACCGCCATCCGCAAAAGCTTCGACCTGATCGAGCGGCACTACGGCAAGACGTACACGCTGGCCACCGTCCCGCCCGAGGATGAGGGCGTATACGAGATGCTCTCCAAGGCCGACTCGGTGGGCGTGTTCCAGGTCGAGTCGCGGGCGCAGATGTCGATGCTGCCGCGTCTCAAGCCGCGCGAGTTCTACGACCTCGTCATCGAGGTGGCGATCGTGCGCCCGGGCCCCATCCAAGGCGATATGGTGCATCCCTACCTGCGGCGGCGCGCTGGGCTTGAGCCCGTCACCTATCCCTCCAAGGCCCTGGAGAGAGTGCTGCACAAGACGAAGGGCGTGCCGCTGTTCCAGGAACAGGCGATGCAGATCGCGATTCGTGCGGCGGGCTTCTCGCCCGAGGAGGCCGACAGGCTGCGCCGCGCCATGGCCACCTTCCGCCACACCGGCACCATCCATCTGTTCCGTGCCAAGTTCATCGCCGGCATGGTGGCGAACGGCTATGCGCGCGAGTTCGCCGAGCGCTGCTTCGGCCAGATCGAGGGCTTCGGCGAGTACGGCTTCCCCGAGAGCCACGCGGCGAGCTTCGCGCTGCTCGTCTATGTCTCATCCTGGATCAAGCGCTACTACCCCGAGGCGTTCTGCGCCGCGCTCCTCAACAGCCAGCCCATGGGCTTCTACGCCCCCGCCCAGCTGGTGCGCGACGCCCGCGAGCACGGCGTAGAGGTGCTCCACCCGGACGTAAACCGCAGCGAATGGGACTGCACGCTGGAATCCTCTGCATTGGGGAACGGCACGAGCCACACGGTCCCCTCCCCCCTTGTGGGGGAGGGACAGGGTGGGGGGGAATCCCAAACTTCGAGTGTCGGGGTTCCCCCCACCCCTAGCCCCTCCCCACAAGGGGGAGGGGAATCCAGTCGGCGTTCGTGGGAAGGGGAATCCGCGCAGCGCTTGCTTTCCCGTTGTGCCGTCCGCCTCGGCCTGCGCCTCGTCGATGGCCTCGCCGAGGAGCCGGCCCAGCGAATCGTATCGGCACGCGGCGAGGGCTATGCCAGCGTCGGCGCGGTGTGGCTGAGGAGCGGCGCACCTGTCAGCGTGCTGGAGCGGCTTGCCGATGCGGATGCCTTCCGCTCCACAGGCCTCGACCGGCGCGCCGCGCTGTGGGCGGTGAAGGGCCTCGACGGCGGCGGCGCGCTCCACACGAAGGCCAGGCGCGCTACGGCCGCCGCTTCGCCGATCCTCGATTGGCCAGGGAGCCGGCTTCTCAGCGCCGACCTGTTCGACGAGCGGCCCGTCGCTTTGCCGTCGGCCTCGCTCGGCGAGCACGTGGTGGCAGACTACGCGGCACTCGGCCTCTCCCTCAAGGCGCACCCCGTCGCTTTCTTCCGCGGCGAGCTCAGCGCGCGCCGCATCCTCACCAGCGCCGAGCATTGGGACGAGCGCCTCGCGGGCCGGCGCGCGGCGGTGGCGGGCCTGGTGCTGGTGCGCCAGCGCCCCGGCACCGCCAAGGGCGTGATCTTCCTGACGCTGGAGGACGAGACCGGCATCGTCAATGTCGTGGTCTGGCCCAAGGTGTTCGAGAAGAACCGCCGCGTGCTGATGACGGCGCAGTTCCTGGCTGTGCGCGGCAGGATCCAGCGCGAGGGCCTCGTCATCCATGTGGTCGCCGAGGAGCTGACCGACCTCACCTCCGAGCTCAGGCGCCTCGGCGACGGCACCGCCGGCATGCCAAGCCCCACCAGGGAGCACGGCGAAGGCAGCCGTGAAGACTCTTGGACCCGGCCTTGGACCCCGCCCTGGACCCCCAAGAGCCGCGACTTTCATTGATCCCGTGTGAGACCCCTCTGGCCGCTGGAGCTCACGCCGTTCCACCCCGGCTCGGCCGCCCGACCGCGGGATCGGATGCGGGCTACCGCCATTGGCGCCCTCCCGTTGCGGGCCGGAATGCTGTAAATTCCTGGTATACCAGAGGTTGGAAGGAGCCCTTGCGGCCAGCGGCCATCCGTGGCACCGGCGTGCGACCCATGACCAAGAGCGACACCAGGATCAGGACGGGCAAGCTCGTCGACGACTGCTTCGTCCACGACAAGAAGCGCCTGCTCCACGACGAGGCGCTGGCGATCCTCAAGCAGCGGATTGTCCCGGTTGCCGGCAAGGAGGCGGTGCCGCTGGCCGAGGCCGCCGGCCGCATCCTGGCCGAGACGGCGGTTGCGCCGCGGCCGGTGCCGGCCCACACCAACGCGGCCGTAGACGGCTATTCCTTCGCCGCGGCCGACTATGACCCTGCAGGCGGCAAGGAACTGCCCCTGGAGGGGCGGGCCGCAGCCGGCCACCGCCTGGCGCGCGCCCCGGCACCGGGAACGGCCGTGCGCATCTTCACCGGCGCGGTCGTGCCCGCGGGACACGACACGGTGGTCATGCAGGAGGATGCGGAGACCCGGACCACCGGCGGGCGGGCCTTCGTTGCCATACCGCCCGGGCTCAAGCGCGGCGCCAATGTCCGGCGCGCGGGCGAGGACGTCGAGGCGGGCGCGACGCTGCTCCAGGCCGGCGCCGTGCTGCG
>DATMZP010000448.1:0-6399 GCA_035573595.1 Hyphomicrobiaceae bacterium | reverse complement strand
CCTTGTAGTCGATCGAGAAGTAGGCCGACCACATGGTCTCGATCAGACCGATCAGGAGCCCGCCGAGCACCGCCCCCGGCAGCGAGCCGATGCCGCCGAGCACCGCGGCCGTGAAGGCCTTCACCCCCGGCGTGAAGCCGTCGTTGAAGTGCACCACCCCGTAGTAGATCATGAACATCAGGCCGGCGACCGCTGCCAGGGCCGCGCCCATGACGAAGGTGAGGGAGATGGTGGCGTCGACGTTGACGCCCAGGAGCGCCGCCATCCTGCGGTCTTGCTCGCAGGCCCGCTGCGCCCGGCCGATGGCGGTGTTCTGCACGATGTACCAGAACGCCGCCAGCAGCACCGCTGTCACCGCCATGATCAGCAGCTGCTTGTAGGAGATCGCGACGCTGTAATCGACGCCCTGGCGCAGGATGATGACATCGCCCAGCATCTGCGGGGCAGGCTTGTAGCGCGGCCCCTGCGTCACCTGCACCAGGTTGGACAGGAAGATCGACATGCCGATCGCCGAGATCAGCGGCGCCAGCCGGAACGACCCGCGCAGCGGCCGGTAGGCCAGCCGCTCGATTGCCCAGGCCCACAGGGATGTGAGCAGCATCGCCGCGATCAGAACCAGGAACAGGGCGATGGCGAGGGAGCCGAGGCCGGCCACCTGGGTGAGCGCCATCAGGAGGATGAGGGCGATGAAGGTGGAGAGCATGAAAACGTCGCCGTGGGCGAAGTTCACCATGCCGATGATGCCGAACACCATGGTATAGCCGATGGCGATCAGGCCGTAGATGGAACCGAGGGTCAGTCCGTTGATGAGCTGCTGAAGGAAGTATTCCACCGGCGAGAGGCCCTCTCATAAAGACGCGAGGCAAGCTAGCAGACCCATTGGGGTTATCACAACGGACGCCGCAAAGCGGCACATGCAACATCCCGGGCAACATCCGCGGGCGGACTGCCCAGAAGAGCGGGCCAGACGGCATGGGGTCAAGCGAGCAGCCGCCGCACCTCGCGCCGCACGGCGGGGAGCATATCCCGCTCGAACCACGGATTTGCCGTCAGCCAGGTGTTGTTGCGCCACGATGGATGCGGCAGGGCAATACGCCGCGGCCGGTCGGGCGAGGTGAGGCGCGTCTGCCACGCTCTTACGGTCTCGGTCATGCCGGCGCCGTTCGGCAGGCCCAGATGCCAGCGCTGGGCGTAGCTGCCGACCAGCAGGACAAGCTCGAGCTGAGGCATGGCGGCGAACAGCCGGCGGTGCCACTGGGCGGCGCACTCACGCCGCGGCGGCAGGTCGCCGCCGGCGGCGTCGTGGCCGGGGAAGCAGAAGCCCATGGGCACGATGGCCAGGCGGCGCTGGTCGTAGAACTCCTCGGGAGTCAGCGCCAGCCAGGCCCTGAGCCGGTCGCCCGACGGGTCGGTGAACGGCACCCCCGAGCCATGCACCCGCACCCCCGGCGCCTGGCTGCAGATGGCGAGGCGCGCTGTCGCGCTGGGGCGCAGAACAGGGCGCGGCTGGTGCGGCAGCGGCGGCCCCCGGGGCGTGTCGCGGCAGATACGGCAGGCGCCGATCTCGCGCACCAGCCGCGCCAGATCCCGCGTCCGCCCGCTCATACGTCGAGGACCAGCCCGTCCTCGGCCAGAACCACCCGCGGGTCGGCCACCTCGCCGCGCCGGGCCAGCATCGGCTGGGCCATGTGCGTCAGCAGCACCCGCTTCGCGCCGATGCGGTCGAGGTGGGGGCGGATGGTGCTCCAGCTCATGTGGTAGCGCGGCTCGCCCTCGAACTGGTAGCACTCCATGAGGTAGAGGTCGGCGTCGCGTCCCGCCAGCACCAGGCTCTCCACCCACTCGCTGTCGCCGGTAAAGGCCAGCACCTTGCCCTCGGCCTCGAACCGCAAGGCATAGGAGGGCGCCCCGGAAGGGTGGCTTACCTCGAACGGCGTCACGGCGACCGGCCCCACGTGAGCGCGCTTCTCGCGGACGAGCTCGACGAAGTGGAGCTCGTGGCGGAGGTTCACCTGCAGCGAGCCGGGGAACAGCGCCTCCGCCGCCGCTCTCAGCCGCGCCTCGACGCCCGGCGGCCCGACGACGGTCAGCGGGACGGTGCGCTTGCCGATGTGCTTGGCGTGCAGCAGCCACCAGACGAGTCCGGCGTAGTGGTCGCCGTGCAGGTGCGAGATGAAGACGGTCGGGACGGTATTCGGATCGAGCTTGAGCCGGTTGAACCCGATGAGCGCACTCGCCCCGCAGTCGATCAGAAACCGCGTGTCCGCCGCCTCGACGAGATAGCACGTCTGCAGCCGCCCCCCCGACCCGAAAGCATCGCCGCACCCGACGACCGTGAGCCTCATGACACGCCTCCAGGGCACGCCGAGAGGCCGGTCGGGGAGAGGGAGATCCTGCGCATGGTGCCTCTCACGCCTTGACGCTGGGACGGGACGACACCTCCGCGTACCAGCGCTCGAGGTTCTTGAGCTCTGCCGGACGCTGGATGCGGGCGGGCTTCATGAAGTCCACCGCCACCAGGGCTGTGATGTCGGCAATCGAGAAGGCGTCTCCGGCAATGTGCCGCCGCCCCGCCAGCTCCCGATCCATGAATCCGAGGATGTCCAGCGCCCTCGGCTTGTTGGCCTCGCCCCAGGCCGATACCTGCGGCACCTCCAGGTGCGCCATGGCCGGGTGCAGATGCCGGAAGGCCTGCGCCACGCTGAAGAAGAGCCCCAGCTCCATGCGCCGGTTCCACATCTCCACTTTGGCCCGGCCCAGCGCCCCCGTCCCGAACAGCGCCGGGTCCGGCCTCGTCTCCTCGAAATAGCGGCAGATGGCGATGGTCTCGGAGATGGCGGTGCCGTCATCCAGGATGAGCACCGGCACGCGCTGGAACCAGTTCTTCTCGGTGAACTCAGGCGTCTTCAGTGCGCCCTTCATGAGGTCCATCTCCTCGCGGGGCACCTCGATGCCCTTCTCGGCGAGAAAGATACGCACGCGCCGCGGATTGGGCGCCGTACGGGTCTCCAGGATCTTCATGAAAAGGCCCCTGCTTTGCAACCTTGGTACGCGGGCCGCGGCACACAATCTGTGCCACACCGTGCCACACCCTAACAGGGATCAGGCTCAGTGCGAACGGGGGGTGCCCCGTCATAAACCCGGCCTTAAGAGTTTGCCGGGCAGATACATCGCGCCACGTCCTCTAGTATGGCGATCTCCTGTCAGATGTCCGAGCGTCCCGAGCCCGCGTGCGTGAGCGATGCCGCCGCGGACGGCGCTTTTGCGCGTGGCCACGCCACGGACCGGCGCGGCAACGCCCGCCAGAAGGTGCGCGAGATCCGCAACCGGCTGGCGCACGGTCCCAGCCGCAAGCCCGACTTCGAGTACGACCTGCTGTGCATGTTCGCGCGCAAGGAGCTGTCCGCGCGCGTGGGCCTGCCGCTGCTGGCCACCATCTTCTCGCTTGCCTCGACATTCTGGGCGCCGGTGCTGCATGCCGCCCTCTGGTTGGCGGCCGTCATCGCCATGAAGCTCATCGTCGTGGCCGCCTGCCGCAGGCTGCTGATCCGGCCGCGGCTGGATGTCGATGCATCCCTCTGGCGCCGCCGGCTCGTCTGGCTGGAGCTGGCGAACGGCATCGCCTGGGCCGGCATCGCCGCGGTGGGCCTCGGCACCGCCGACGCCACCGGCCACGTGTTCACGCTGGCCTGCCTGATCGTCCTGTTGGCCATCCGAATGACCTTTGCCTCGGCAGTGATGACGGTGCTCTGCGCCGGCACCATCCCCATCACGCTGGCCGTGGTGGCTCGCCTCCTGGCCCAGGGCGACGACCCATTCTACTTCGCCATGGCCGCCATCGCCGTCGGCTTGCATGTCTACTTCATCGTCCTGGCCAGAGGGCTCAACGCCACGGCGCTGGCCATGCTGGAGTTCCGCGCCGAGAAGGACGCGCTCATCGCCGAGATCGAGGGCGAGAAGGCGATCTCTGACGAGGCCCGCCGCCGCGCCGAGGCCGCCAGCGTGGCCAAGTCGCGCTTCCTGGCCACCATGAGCCACGAGCTGCGCACCCCGCTCAACGCCATCCTCGGCTTCTCGGAGGTGATGAAGGGCGAGCTCTTGGGGCCCATTCGCAACGGCAGCTACAAGGAGTACGCCGCCAACATCCATGACAGCGGCCGGCACCTGCTGCAGCTGATCAACGAGGTGCTGGATCTCTCCCGCATCGAGGCCGGCCGCTACGAGCTGCAGGAAGGGCCGGTACGCCTCGCCGGTGTCGCCGAGGAGTGCCTCCGCCTTCTCCACCTGCGGGCGGAGAGCAAGGGGCTGCGCGTGGCCCTGCTGGCCGACCGGGAGCTGGAGCCGCTGTGGGCGGACGAGAGGGCCGTCCGCCAGATCTGCCTCAACCTGCTCTCCAACGCGCTCAAATTCACCCCGGGCGGCGGCGAGATCACCGTCACCGTCGGCACCACCCCCGAAGGCGGCCAGATGCTGGCCGTGAAGGACAACGGGCCTGGCATTCCCAAGGAGGAGATGCCGCGCGTGATGCAGGTCTTCGGCCAGGGCTCCCTGGCGCAGCAGACGGCGGAGGGCGGAACGGGACTCGGCCTGCCCATCGTGCAGAACCTGGTGCGGCTGCACGGCGGCACCTTCCGGCTGCGCTCGGCGCTGCGCAAGGGCACCGAGGCCATCGTCTGGCTGCCGCCCACCCGCCTGCTGAGCGCCCGGACGGCGCCCGTGGCGCGCCGGCTCGGCGAGGACGAGGCGCCTCCGGGGAGCCAGGGCGCCCAGAACTGCCCGGAGGCGGAGGCTTGGTGGCGGCCCCGCCCTGGTCGAGCCGCGCAGCAAGCGACCTCAGGTTGTTGAAACGCTCGCCGATGTGGATTGCCATGCGCCCGGACGCCCCCTACATCATGAGGCTCACGCTCGCGCGCGTCCCGGTGCCATCGCCAAACATGCCGCAGCCGATCCAGTCGCCCTGCAACCGAGTCTGCACCATCGATGAGGCCACGGGTCTGTGCGCCGGCTGCGGCCGCACCCTCGACGAGATCGCGCGCTGGTCGCAGCTGACCGACGAAGAGCGGCAACGCATCCTGGCGAGCCTGCCCGACAGGTGCGGGCGGGATAGGCCCGCGGCGGGGAGGTGAGCATGGCGGCGTGGGTTGCCCTGTTGCTGCTGGTGATCGCCGGCGTGGCCCTGCTGATGCGCGCCGACGTGGGGTCCATCGCCGGCTACGACCCATCGGATTTCGCCCTCGTCGTCTCGGGCTTCGCCCTGCTGATCTTCATCGCCGCCTCGGTGGCCGGCAGCTACCGCGGCAGGGCGGGCCAGGCGATGCGCGATATGCTGGCGTGGAGCCTGCTGGGCGCTGCCCTTTTCGCCGGCTACAGCTACCGCGAGAGGATCGTCAGCTTCGGCCACCAGGTGCTCGGCGACCTGCTGCCGGCCGACAGCCTGCTGCGGTCCGACAACCAGGTCGATCAGGAGCGGTCGGTTCGCATCAGGAAGCGGCCGGATGGCCACTTCATGGTGCACACCGAGGCGAACGGGGTTCTGATGCAGATGCTGGTGGATACCGGGGCCTCCACCGTGGTGCTGCGGCCGGAGGACGGCCGGCTCCTGGGCTTCGAGGTGGATCAGCTGCGCTACGTGGTGCCGGTGCAGACCGCCAACGGCACCACCTACGCCGCCAGCATCCACCTGAAGACCCTGAGCGTCGGCAAGATCAGGATGAACAACGTCGAGGCACTGGTGGCCAAGCGCGGCGCGCTGCGCGAGAACCTGCTCGGCATGAGCTTCTTGAACCGCCTCAACTCCTACGAGTTCTCCGGCGAGTACCTCACCTTGCGCAAGCTGTGACGCCAGGCCGGCCCTGGCGCGGCCAAGCCCGAGCGTCGCGTCGCTGCGCTGCCGGGGGCCGGTTGACCTGGGCGGGGGCGTTTGCCAGACAGCTGGCGGCGGGGTCGGCCCCCGGGTCGGCCCCCGGGTCGGCCCCCGGGTCGACCCCTTGCATCCCCGGTCTTCGATTGACGTTATCATTGGAGGCAGGGGGTCTCCCCCCTTTAGCAGTAAGAGGACGCATGTTTCCCAAACCGCGCGCCGATTTGAAGCCCAACACGCTCGATTTCGAGCGCCTGCCGCTGGTCAAGCCCACCGGCTTCCGCGAGTACGACGCGCGCTGGCTGTTCCCCGACGACATCAACCTGATGGGTCTCAACGCCATCGGCGCAGGGCTGGCGCAGCTCGCAGACGAGCTCGGCCGGCCCAGGCGGTTCGTGGTCGGCCATGACTTCCGCTGGTACTCGGCAGCCGTGAAGCAGGCACTGATCACCGGCCTGCTGGCCGGCGGGGCCGAGGTGTATGACATCGGTCTCGCCCTGTCGCCCATGGCCTATTTCGCCCAGTTCGAGCTCAACGTG
>DATMZP010000447.1:0-4358 GCA_035573595.1 Hyphomicrobiaceae bacterium | reverse complement strand
TTGGCGAGCACACGGCTCTCGCCGTCACCCAAACACACGAGCGAAGTAGCTTTTGCGCGCAGGCGCGGCCGGCGCAGCAGCCGCCTCCTTCATCACCGTTGCCAGCGTCGTATACGCGGACACCCAGGCGCCCTTGACCTGCGGCGTGAAGGCCGGACCGAGGCCCTTATCCAGCGTCCAGATCAGCGCCTCGCCGACTGGCGCGTAGTGGGTTTCCTCGACGCCGTATCCGACGTGGCGCCGGCCCAGCTCCCGGACCGCCGGCATGATCGTCTCGACCTGATGGAGATTGGTGACCGCGGTCGCCAGCATGGCCATCAGTTTCTTCTTTTGCCCCGTGAGGTCGTCCGGAAACAAGGATCGCACCTCGGGTGCGATGTCGAACAAGCGGCCATAGAACAGATCAGCGGCCTGATCTGCGATCGGTGTCACCGACCTGAAGCTCGTTCGCACGAGCTCGATTTCATCGGGTGTCATGGGTGCACTCCTCAGGACGGCTACTCCGCTGCCTGCAGCGCCGGCATGCGGTGGCGCGCGTACAGGAACTCGATCACGCGCTGGCGGCTCTTGATGTAGGCTGGGTCTGCCGCCAGCTCGAGACGCCGCCGCGGCCGCGCCAGCGGTACGGTCAGCACTTCGCCTATGCGCGCCGCCGGTCCGTTGGTCATCATCACGATCCGGTCGGAGAGCAGCACGGCCTCGTCGACGTCGTGCGTGATCATCAGCACGGTGTTCTTGAGCTGGGCATGGATCGCCATCACCGAGTCCTGCAGGTGCGCACGCGTGAGTGCATCGAGCGCCCCGAACGGCTCGTCGAGCAGCAGCACCTTGGGCTCCATGGCGAGCGCACGCGCGAGGCCGACGCGCTGCTTCATGCCGCCCGAGATCTCCATGGGCCGCTTGTCCTTGGCGTGCGCCATCTGCACCAGCTCCAGGTTGTGCATGGTCCAGGCGTGGCGCTCGGCCCGCGACTTGGTGGCGCCGAACACCTTGTCCACGGCCAGGCGCACGTTGTCGTAGACGGTGAGCCAGGGCAGCAGCGAGTGGTTCTGGAACACCACCGCGCGGTCCGGGCCCGGATCGTTCACCTCCCGGTTCTCAAGCAGCACCGCGCCTGTCGTCACCGGCGTGAGGCCGGCGACGATGTTAAGCAGCGTGGACTTGCCGCAGCCGGAGTGGCCGATGATGGAGACGAACTCACCCTTGTCGATCGCCACCGTGATATCGGCGAGTACCTCGGTGGTCTGGGCGCCGCGGGCGTAGGTCTTGTCGACGTGGTCGATCTTGAGATAGGGGTGGGATGCGAGGCTCATGATCTCCGCTCTCCTCAGCTGGCGGCCGTGCCGCGGGTGACGAAGCCGGCGATCAGCGCCACCAGGCGGTCGAGCAGGAAGCCCACGCCGCCGATGTAGACCAGCGCCACCACGATGTCGGGGATGCGCGAGGAGTTCCACGCATCCCAGATGAAGAAGCCGATGCCGACGCCGCCGGTCAGCATCTCCGCCGCGACGATCGCGAGCCAGGAGAGGCCAATGCCGATGCGCAGCCCCGTGAAGATGTAGGGTGCGGCGGAGGGGACCATGATCTTGGCGAAGAACTCGATCGGGTTGAGCCGCAGCACCAGGGCGACGTTGCGATAATCCTGGGGGATGTTGCGGATGCCGACTGCGGTGTTGATGATGATGGGCCAGACCGAGGTGATGAAGATCACGAAGATCGCCGACGGCTGGCTGTCGCGGAAGGCCGCGAGCGAGATCGGCAGCCAGGCCAGCGGCGATATGGTGCGCAGCACCTGGAAGATCGGGTCGAGGCCGCGCATGGCCCACACCGACTGGCCGATGATGGTGCCGAGCGCGATGCCGATGACGCCGGCCAGCCCGTAGCCGATGGCGACGCGCTGCAGCGAGGTGAGGACGCGCCAGCCCAGCCCGATGTCCTGCGGCCCCATGGCGAAGAACGGCTCGACGATGAGGTCGCGCGCCTCCGTCCAGATCTTGGTGGGCGCCGGCAGCGTGGCGCCCGGCCGGTTGCACAGCATCTCCCAGACGATGAGCAGCAGCCCCAACGTCACGAGCGGCGGGACCACGCGGGCTGCCGCGGTGGAGAGCGCCGGCAGGATGCGGCCGGAGAGGCCCGATCTCGGCGGCTTGAGCTCGATGACGGCGGCCGGTGCACTGCGCGCCGAAGCCACCGGCTTGGCCTCGCCTCTGAGCAAGGGCATGTTCATGCGGGGTCTCCGGTGTAAAACCTCGGCGGCCGGCGTCAGACGACAGCGCGCTTGATGGAGAGCGATTTGAGGTAGGCCTGGATGTCGGACGGATCGAACTCCTTGCCGTCGAAGAAGCGTTCAGGCCCACGGCTGTCGCCGGTGGGATAGCCGGTGAGGCCGAGCGTCTTGGCCGCCTCGATCCACAGGTCCGAGCGGTTGGTGCGGTCCACCAGCGCACGCACGTCGAGCGTGGGCTCGAACTTGCCCCAGCGGATGTTCTCGGTGACGAACCAGGTGTCGAGGCTCTTCCAGGGATAGGAGACCTCGCCGTTCTCGCCCCAGAACTTCATCAGCAGGTTGGTGCCTTTGACCTCGCGCCCGCGCCCGTAGTTGATGTCACCCTTGATGCGGCCGATGATGTCCGGGACGGGAACGTTGAACCACTGGCGGCGGCCGATGATCTCCGCCATCTCCTGCTTGTTCGCCATCTTCTCGCACCATTGCTGGGCCTCCATGATCGCCATCATGATGGCCAGCGCCGCCTTCGGGTTGGCGTCGACCCAGTCGGCGCGCATGCCGAGGATCTTCTCGGGGTGCTTGAACCAGATCTCGCCGGTGGTGGCGGCGGTGAAGCCGATGTCCTGGTGCACGAGCTGCTCGTTCCACGGCTCGCCGACGCAGAACGCGTCCATGTTGCCGACCTTCATGTTGGCCACCATCTGCGGTGGCGGCACCACGATGGTCGATACGTCCTTGTCGGGGTCGATGCCGCCGGCGGCGAGCCAGTAGCGGATCCACAGGTCGTGGGTGCCGCCTGGGAAGGTCATGGCAACCTTCACCTCCTTGCCGGCGGCCTTCTTGGCGGCGAAGGCGTCCTTGAGGGCGGAGCAGTCGGTGCCGACGTTCAGCGCTTTGAACTCATTCGAGACCGAGAGGGCCTGGCAGTCCTCGTTGAGATTGAGGAGCGTATACATCGGCAGGGGCTGGTTGTTCTGGATCACCTTGCCGGTGGTGTAGAGGTGCGTCTTGGGGCGGAGGATGTGGCCGCCGTCGATGCCGTTGGCCTTGGTGCCGAGCGCCATATTGTCCCGCGTTGCACCCCAGCTGGCCTGCTTGAGGATCTCCATTTCGGGCAGGCCGTATTTGGCGTAGATGCCCTTCTCCTTGGCGATGATCAGCGGAGACGCGTCGGTGAGCGCGATGTAGCCAAGCTTGGTGCCCTTCACCTCGGGGCCTGTGCCTTGCGCGAACGCGCCGGATGGGAAGGCGGCCTTGACGGCCGACGTCAGGGCAGCGGTAGCCGCGGTGGCGGAAGCCGACTTGAGAAGCTCGCGCCGGCTCATCCCGGCCGGGAGGGCCGTCGCTGGGGTCTTGGTGGTCATCTGACGTTTGGTCCCTTCGCCTTTGCTCATGCCCTGGAGCCCCTCGGGCGCCGTGCGCGCTTCTCGGCGGGCCAGACAAAAAAGCCGCATCCCCGACGTCGCGATCGCGGTGGCGTCCCCTCGGATCAGCGGCGGTGCTATCGGCCCATCGTTGGACCGTCCGGCGTCCGCACTGGCACCGGCTCCTAGCGGTGCCCTATTTCAAGGTCTGTGCCAGTCGGGTGAGGACCGCGAATGCGCGCATTTTCAACGTGTCGGGAGCCCGTCCGCGAGCCTGCACCGGCGCGGCGATGCCTTTCGCGCTGCCACTCTGCGGACTTCTTGTGCAGCGCAACGGGATAAGCGAAAGCATTGGCGATGCTGACTGATCCAGAGCGCCAGCTTCAAGCGGTGAGATCCGGGCCGGAGCCAGCGTTTTCAATGCATTGGCGTATCTTTGGGCACAGCATTGCCTTCAGAGAAAGCACCGTGCAGGGCTATTGTGCGTTGCGGTGAAATCGACGCCTGCGACGGCACAGAAACAGGGCAGGCGCTGCGCCAAAATTTCAGGACCGGCGGACCTCCCAGCAGCCAAGTGCGCAGCGATGTCGCTCGCATCGAAGGCAGGGCCAGCGAAGACGCCGATGTCGTCGGCCGGCTCGCCGCCAGGCCGGATGGCGGCGGCGCCCACGGCGCCTCGTAGAGGTCTGGCCGGAACACCTCGGTTGCGGCGGCGAGCAGGTCCGCTGAGAGCGCAGCCTGGCCCCAGCGCACCATCTGGGCATAGG
>DATMZP010000446.1:0-14656 GCA_035573595.1 Hyphomicrobiaceae bacterium | reverse complement strand
CGCAAATGACGAGCGGCTCGCTCATTCCGGAGCCCCGCGGGAAGCGCCGGGCGCAGCCGCCGGTGCGGTGCCGCGCAGGGTGCCGGTGGTCACGTTGGCGGCCGGCGCCGCGTCGAGCACCGAGACGGTGACCGGCATGCCTTGGCGCAGGACGTTCCCCGCATCGGGCACGATGATGCGGATACGGTAGACGAGTGCGGTGCGCAGCTCCTGGGTCTCCACCGTCTTGGGCGTGAACTCGGCGGCGGTCGAGATGAACCCGATGCGGCCCTTGAACAGGGGTGCGCCGGGCGTGTCGATCTTGACACTCACCTCCTGGCCGGGCCTGACCCGGCCCAAGTCAACCTCCGACACGTAGCTGCGCACCCAGACGGGGTCGGTGAGGCTCAGGACGAACACCGTCTCCCCGGCCGCGACGATGGCGCCTGCCTCGCGCACCCGCGACAGCACCACGCCCCGGCTCGGGGCAATGAGATCCGCGTCGGCAAATTGCCGCTGCGCCACCTGCAGCGCCGCCTCGCGGTCGGCGAGCTGCGCCCGCGCCGCCTCGATGTCCTCGACGCGGAAGCCGGCCCGCATCAGCCGCAGCGCCTCGCGCGCCGAGTTGAGCCGCGCCTCCGCCTCGCGATAGGCGGCCTGGGCATCGTCGAAGGTCTTCTGCGTGCCCACCGCGCGGTGCAGCAGCTGCTCTGCGCGATCGAGCCCGATCTTGGCGTTGGCAAGCGTCGCCTCCTTCTCCTTCACGTTGGCCTCGGCCTGGGCGATGTCCTCCGGCCGGTTGCCGGCCTGCATCTTGGCCAGGTTGGCCTTGGCCTGGTCGCGCTGGGCGGTGAGCTGGGCGATGCTGTCCTCGAAATAGACCTTCTCCAGCTGCGCCAGCACCTGGCCCTCGGTGACGGCGTCGCCCTCGTCCACCTTCAGGCTCTGGATGCGCCCCGCCACCTTGAAGCCGAGATTGACCTGCCGCACCTCCACGTTGCCGGTGAGGACGAGTGGCCCACCCTCCGGGGGACGTTTGAGCCACCACCACGCCCCGCCGCCCGCGGCGGCGAGGAGAAGGAGCCCGATCACAATCAGTCTGCGTTTCATGTCGGGTCTCCCTCCCTCTTGCCGCTTTGCCCCTGACCGGTTTGGCCTTCGCCCCGGCCGCCCGCGCCCCGCAAGAGCAGCTCGCGGTGCACCGCCAGCAGGCCCTCGACGTCGAGTGGCTCGATGGCCGCGAACAGGCCGTCCCAGACCACGGCCAGGATGAGGGGGGCGACCACCAGCTGGGGAAAGCGTGCGAGGCCCTCGGCCGACAGCTCGCCGTTCGCCCGGGCCCGGTTCAGCAGCTCGCCCATGAGCGCCAGCCCGCGCGCAACCACCTCCCGGTGGTAGAATGCCGCAATGGCGGGGAAGCGTGGGCCTTCCGTCAAGATCAAGCGCAGCAGATCCTTACGGCGCGTGGCCAGGACCTGAGTGCGGAACACCTCGAACATCGCCCGCAGGACCAGCTCGGCCGGCAGGTCGGGAAGCTTCGCCAGCTCCTCCAGTCGCGCGATCACCGGGAAGACGGCCTCGCGCACCATCTGCTCGAACAGGTCCTGCTTGTCCTTGAAGTGGAGGTAAATGGTGCCCTTGGCGACACCCGCCTTCTCGGCCACGTCGTCGAGCTTGGCGGCGGCGAAACCCTCGGCGGCGAACACGTCGAGAGCCGCCTCCAGGATCGCCTGCCGCCGCGCCTCCGGGTCGCGCCGGCCCAACTCGCCGCGCTTGGCCATCCGCCTCTCCTGCCCTCTTCCGCCTCCAAGCAGGTCGCGAGAACCGCATTCGTGAACTCTAGCCCTACATCCGACTGACTTGTCAGTCAACAGGGACTGGAACGATGGTCAAGCGATCGCCCACGCGCCTGGGAGCTGCGTTTCCCGCCGAGCCTTATTCCGGCCGTCTGCGGGGCGACGCTTCGCCCGTCGCTTGGCTGCCGCGGTGCATTCCCCCCACGCCACGGCAGCGAGGCGGGCCGTCGGCTCTAAGTCCGACGCCACATCACAACCTGTGGATGCTCTATGGACATGACGCAATCTGTGAATGGAGGCCGGCGCATCGGACCTTTGGCCAGCACTCGGATGATCGACGTCCGTTGCAGGACGGAGTAGTCTTCCGGCTGCGTTTCAGCTTGTCACGGCTCGTCCCTCGGGAGTCTTCCGGTGTCTCGTAGATTGCTCGTTGCCTTGCTCACCGCGATGCAGGCCGCTGCCTGGATTGCGGCTGTCCCAACATCCGCACACGCCCACTACCGCCCGCTCCACCAAGCCTGCGTCACTGCCAAGTACAGGACATGGCTATACAGGTGCCACGGTTGTCGGGAGCCGGTGTACAGGGGCCGCGCCTTCCGTGTCGACGGACAAGCCGGCGGCCAATTGAGGGTGCGGAACGGCGAGATGTGGGGGTGGGTGCATCTCAGGGCCATGGACCTCGCGGACGAGGACTACTGCCGGGCAGCCGGCATCTGAGGCGACCTCCAACGCCGGCCCCCACAAAGTAGAATCCCGGCTGCTATGTGGAGATGCCAGACCCTCTGAGACCCGGAGGGAGGGTCTTGCAGAAATGCTGCGGCGTGGCTGATTTTCCGCTGAGGCGGTGAATTTTGAGGCATCGGCGCTGCTTCCGACTACGGTGGTTCTGCAACGAATCACGTGATCGATGAGCGGCCGATGCCTCTGCTGTCAGAGCTATCCGATTTGCGGGGCCGCCTACAAGACGATCTCTTTCCCCATCTTGAGGAAAGCTTGGGACCGCTGGGCCCCAGGTACCAGTTGCTGGTCACGGTTATCGAGATGGTACCGGTGACGCGTTTCCTCGCCCATTGCCCCGGCACGCGCGGCCGGCCGCCGTCGGATCGGGCCTGCCTGGCGCGCACCTTCATCGCCAAGGCGATCCTCAAGCTGCCGACCACGGTGGATCTGATCGACCGTCTTCGGTGCGACAAGACTCTACGCCGGCTGTGCGGCTTCCAGCGTCTCGGGGCGGTGCCAAGCGAGGCCACGTTCTCGCGCGCCTTCGATGAGTTCGCCCGCTTGGAGCTGGCCACGCGCATGCACGAGGCCCTGATCGTGGCCACCCACAAGGGCCAACTCGTCGAGCACATCTCGCGCGACGCCACCGCCATCGAGGCGCGCGAGAAGCCGGTGAAGGTCAAGGCGCTCAAGCGCTGCCGCAAGAAGGTCAAGCCGCAGAAGGGCGAGCCCGGCTGGCAGACTGTGCGCCGGCTGGAGCGGCAGCGGGAGATGACGCTCGCCGAGATGCTCGCCGACCTGCCGAGGCACTGCGCGGTCGGCGCCAAGCCCAATGCCAAGGGCCACAAGGACTTCTGGGTCGGCTACAAGCTGCATCTCGACATCGCCGACGGCGGCATCCCGGTCACGGCGCTGCTGACCTCCGCCTCGCTCAACGACAGCCAGGCCGCCATCCCGCTCGCCACCATGACCGCGCGCCGCGTCGTCAACTTCTACGACCTGATGGACGCCTCCTACAAAGCTCCCGAGATCGACGCCGCCTGCCGCGATCTGGGCCGCGTGCCGATCGTTCCCGAGCAGCCGCGCCGCGACAAGAGGAAGAAGGAGGCGATGGCCGCCGAGGCCAAGGCGCGCCGCGCCATCAACTTCGCGGCGCCTGAGGACGTGCGCTACCGCCAGCGCACCACGGCCGAGCGCGTCAATGCGCGCCTCAAGGACGAGTTCGGCGGCCGCTTCGTGCGCGTGCGCGGCCACGCCAAGGTGACGTGCCACCTGATGTTCGGCATCCTCGCGCTGACCGTCGATCAGCTGATGCGCCTCGTCCCCGGCTGACGGGACTGAGGCTGCCGTCTGGACTTCGCCACGGGAGGCGCCAAAATGCGCCCCACGCGAGGTCTTCCGCGCGCCAAGCCGGCCCCAAGAGGCGTGCGGCGGCCCACTGTTGACGCTACCGGCCGCCGCTCAACCTCGCCACGCAGAATGCGCAACTACACCCTATCTCTTGCTACAATTTTGCAAGACCCTCCCTCTGGGTCTGACACCTTGGCTCCAACGGATGATAGAGGAAATGGTGTCAGTCGATCGCCGGCTGCGCCGACCCTCGCTGCGAAACGGATCTCGCCGCAGCGCTCCCTCCCCCCTTGTGGGGGAGGGACAGGGTGGGGGGGAATCCCAAACCTCGAATATCGGGATTCCCCCCACCCCTAGCCCCTCCCCACAAGGGGGAGGGGAATCCGCTCGTTTCAGACCCGGAGGGTCTGACACCTCTACATCGCCCGTCTCGGCACGCTTGCCAGGAACTCCCGCAGCTGCTGCTGCCAGAGCCTCGCCATCCCCGTGGTGAGGTGGCCGCGCGTCGCCTCGCTCGCCGGGATCAGGTGGAGGCGGCCGCCGTTCACGCGTTTCAGCTCGCGCTCCATGATGCCGGTCTCGGGCGGATTGCGCTCGTCGTCGGCGGCGTTGATGGCGAGCACGGCGGCTTCGATGCGCTCCAGGCCCGGCGCGGGATTGTAGTCGCGCGAGGAGTCCCACTGGTAGAGGTAGTCGTTGGCATCGGCAGTGGACTTTGCCGCCAGCCGCTCGTCGAGCAGCTTGTCGGCCAGCTCCCGCGTCGGCGCCGCCTTCTGATAGGCCAGCGTGCCGCCGGCGGTGGCGATGCCATAGAACACAGCGGCCGTGCGGAAGGCGCGCGGCTGGTTCCAGTCGGGGTCATTGCGGATCGAGTCGACGATCAGGCGTCGCATCATCCAGTTGCGGCTCGACATCTCGGTGGGCTGCGAGGCCATGGGCACAAGAGCGTCCATGAACCTGGGATGCTTCACGCCCCAGATCCACGCGTGCATGCTGCCCATGGAGTTGCCCAGCACCAGGCGCAGATGCTTGATGCCAAGCCCCTCGGCGACCAGCCGGTACTGGGCGTCGACCATGTCGTCGTAGTTGTAGTTGGGGAATTTCGTGCGCAACCCGTCGGACGGCTTCGCCGAATTGCCGGCACCGAGCGCATCGGGGAGGATGATGAAGTATTTGCCCGCATCGAGCGCCTGGCCGGCGCCGAACAGCTCGCCGGCGAAGGCGGGCGTCAGCATGCTGGCGCTGGAGCCGGCGGTACCGTGCAGGACCAGCACCGGCTCGCCCGAAGGGTCGCCCACCGTGCGATAGGCCAGGCGCACCTCGGGCAGGACCTCGCCCGTGTGGAAGCGGAAGTCGCGCACCGTCCACTGGCCCTCTCTGGGAGCGGGATAATCCGCGGCCAGCGTCGGGGGCGCGGCGAGGGCGAGTGCCACGCCGAAGGCCAGGCACAGAGCCACAGCAAATATGAGCGGTCTCGGAATTCTCACTGTCCACCTCCCTGGGTGACGCGGTGGACCTCGCTTGCGCGGGGCCACATCGTCTTGCTGTTCTGGTGGCCCGATACTGCGGCCGACGCCTTGGAATGTCGATGTCGCCGCAGGCGTGCAGCCGAGGCGCCACGGACACCCAGGCATGCGCAAATGCGCGGATATCCGTCATAAGACAGCGAAATCGTGTCGCCGGCGCGCCGGGTCGCGCGCAAATACATTGTACGCCAACGGGTCGTCCACTGCCGTTGTCCGAAGCGCGCTTGCCGGCAGAGCGCGTTTCGGCATGATCGGCCGGCCTTTCGTTCCTGGAGGCGGGGCGGAGCTGACAAGTGATGCGCGCGCTGATTCTCGGCGGGACCGGCTCGACCGGACGGGCACTCATCCGGCAGCTGCAGGGCGGCGCCGCGCCCGCCGAGGTGAGCGTGGTGTCGCGAACGGCCACCAGCCTGCCGGGCGCCGTTCGGGTGCTGACGGGCAGCTACGGCGATCTGGCCGGCACCGAGCCGTTTCGGAAGGCGCTGGCGGGCGTGGATGCGGTCGTGCACCTCGCCGACGGCCTCTCGGTCCTGCAGGAGCCCCGGCCCGCATCCGCCGCCGCGGAGGAAGCCGGCCGCCTGATCGCCGCCTCGGAGCGGCTCGCCTTGGCGGTGCGCGAGGCCGAGGTGCCGCTTCTGGTGTATATCAGCTCCATCAAGGCGCTGTGCGACGAGGACGACAGCCGGGTGCTGACGGAGACGTGCGCCTCGCGGGCCACCACGCTCTACGGCGGAGCCAAGCTGCGCCTGGAACAGGTCATGGCGAGGGCGGTGGCCGGCTCCGCCACGCGGCTCGCCATCGTGCGCAATCCGGCGATGTACGGGGCGGCTAAGGGGGGCAGCGTACGGCGCCTGCTGAAGCTCGCCGACACCGGCCTCCCGCTGCCCCTCGGGGGCCTCGCCAATCGTCGCAGCCTGCTCGCCATCGACAACTGCGCGAGTGCGCTTGCCGCCATCGCCCGCGCTCCGCCCCAGACGGCGGCCGGCACCTACCACATCCACGACGGCCCAGCTCTGAGCACGACGGAGATCGTCGCGACCCTGCGGACGGCCCTCGGCCGGCCGGGCCGTCTGCTTGCGGTGGGCGCAGTGGCCGCCGCTGTGGCCAAGCGGCTCCCGCTCATAGGCCCGGCCGCGCGCCGCCTCTACGGCTCCCTGGAGGTATCGGATGCACATTTCCGCCACACCTTCCGTTGGACGCCCGTCATCGAGACGAAGGCGGCCCTGGCGGAAATGGCCGCGGCCTGGCGTGGCGAGTTCGGCCACGCCTCCCGCCTCCCTCCCAAGACGGCCCGTCGTGCACGAGAGGCCTGACCCGGGCTATGGCGCGCGGGCGGCCTGGCTGCTCACGGCGGCCTGGACGGGCATGGGCGTGCTGCTGTGGGCCATGTTCCCCATGACGGCCGCGGTGCTGCTGCCGCTCTGCTGCATCGCGCCGCTCGCCTGGATCATGGCGCAGCGGCAGCGCCTTCCCCGCCATCCCATCGCGCCGGCAACGGCAGTGCTCGGCCTTGCCGCCGTCTACCTCGCCATCAACGCCTCCTGGTCGCTCAGCCCGGATTCGGCGGTACGCGCCGTGGTGCTCTTCTTACTCATGGTGGCGACGCTGCACGCGGTTCTGGGCACGCTGCCCGAGCTGGAGCCGCCGCCTCTCCTTGCGATGGCCGCGGGCGTGCTGGCGGGCCTGGCGGCGGCCGGCGTGCTGCTCTGCGTCGAGGTCTACGGCGACCAGGTGGTGCGCCGGCTTCTGATCCGCCTCGTGCCGGCCCTGCAGCCCAGCGCCAGCCACGTCGCGATGGACGCCGGACGGGCGATACACCTCGCACCGTACCTGACCAACGCCAGCGTCGGCGTGGTGACTTTGATGTTCTGGCCCGCCGCGCTGATCGCTGCCCGGCTCGGCCTGCTGCGGGCGTGGAAAATCCCCGCAACCATCGCGACCGCGGTGGTTGTAGCAACGTTGCTCGGCACCGAGCACGGCACGTCCCAGATGGCGTTTGTGGGTGCGGGCCTCACATTCGCTCTGTTTCGGGTGCGACCGCAGATGGCCAAGGCGCTCCTGGTCACGGGCTGGGTGGCCGCGACCCTGCTGGTGGTCCCGGCGGTCTCCCTCCTCTACAGGGCCGAGGCCTATCGGGCGCCCTGGCTGCCGCAGAGTGCGCGACACCGCGTGGTGATCTGGCAGATGACGGCCGCGCAGATTCCCAAGGCGCCCCTCCTTGGCGCCGGCATCGGCAGCGCCCGCGTGCTGCGCGAGGCGGCCGACGCGCAAGGGCTCACGGCTCCCGGCACCACGTTCCGGCTCTCGCCCAGCCTGCACAGCCACAACGCCTACCTGCAGGTCTGGTACGAGGCCGGCGCCGCGGGCGCGCTCATCCTGCTGGGCTTGGGGCTCGTCGTGCTGCGGTCGCTGACGCGGCTGGCCGAGGATATGCAGCCCTATCTGGCGGCAGCCTTCGCCGCCGGCGCCCTCCTGATCGCGACCGCCTACAGCATCTGGGCGCCGTGGTTCATGGCCTCGCTGGCCATGGCCGCTATCTTTGCAGGCCTTGGCGCGGCATTGCCTCAGCGGAAGGCGGCGTAGCGCGTGCGCCGGCCAGCCTCTCCAGGTTGGCGAGCAGCGCCGCCACGACCGCGGCGGCGCCCGCGAGCGCCAGCACCGGGTGCCAGATGGAGACGACGGCCAGAGCGACGAGAGCGGCGTTGGCAACCGCCGTACGCAGCACGACGGCCGAGGGCGGCGTGCCGCCGAGGACGGCGCGCTGGTAGGCGTGCTGGCGGTGCGGCTGCCAGGGCTTCTCGCCGCGGACCAGTCGCTTGAGAAGCGTGAGGGTGGCGTCGGCGATGAAATAAAGCGGCAGGATCACGGCCGCCGCCCACAGCCCGCGGCACGCCAGATCGATCATCAGCCACCCGAGCAGGAAGCCCAGCGCGATTGACCCCGTGTCGCCCATGAACACCTTGGCCGGGTGCCAGTTCCAGTAGAGATAGCCGGCCGTCGCGGCCGCCACGATCAGCGCCAGCTGATCCAGCGGATTGCCCGCGCCCGCAACAGTCGCGACCAGCACGTAGCCGGCCGCCACCGCCACGGCTTCCGCCCCGGCGATGCCGTCGATGCCGTCCATGAAGTTGAACAGGTTGACGAACCACAGCCAGGCGAGCCCGAGAGCCACCCGCTCCACCCCCACGGGCAACGCCGGCAGCAGGCGCTGCTCAGGGCCAAGGGAAGCCAGCAGAAGGATGACGGCTGTGGCATGCGCCGCCAGCCGCAGCACTGGAGAAAGCCCGCGCCGATCGTCGAACCAGGAGAGGAGCGCCAGGGCGGCGACCGTCGCCAGCAGCAGCATGTTGTTGCCCGCCGCCGGCCCCTGCCACAGCGGCCACAGCACCAGCGCCGCGGCGACGATGGCCGCGCCGGCCCCGGACGGCACAGGCACCTTGTGCATGCCGCGGTCGCTGGGCGGCTCCAGCTGTCCGTAGGCCAGCATCACCCGCCGGTAGAGCCCCGTCAGCCACCAGGCCAGTGCCAGGGCAAGGGCGGTGAGGATGGTCGCGTTCACGGCTCGGGGCTCCCAGGGTGGTTCGGGGACGAGCGTGCACAATGGCCGTGTGCGTTCTGTCTTCCTAGACCCGCTGCACCCCTGGGTTGTGGATCGGGTGAGGCGGGGTGAGATGGTGGGTGGTGAGATGGTGAGTTTGGGGCACAGATCTCTATCGGACAGCTGAGCTATTCGCCCTTGCTGTCAAAGACCGCCTTGACCACATGCCGACTGCCACTCACCACCGTTGCAGGAGTCCACCGCGCGTGTAAAAATCAGTATCAATCAAAGGCTAAGCCGGCTCGGATTGCGGGCCGCTGCCACACCACGGGAGGAGTTGCCTGATGTCCGACGCTGAGCGGGTCGCCTTCGCCGCAAGGCCCGAGTCCACCGGCAACGTCCGGGCGTCCAGGCCCATGACCGGCGCCGAGTTCCTGGAATCCCTGCGCGACGGGCGTGAGGTCTACATCTACGGCGAGCGCGTCAAGGATGTGACCACGCATCCGGCCTTCCGCAACACGGCGCGCATGATCGCGCGGCTCTACGACGCGCTGCACGACCCCAAGCACAAGGACAAGCTCCTGGTCCCGACCGACACCGGCAGCGGCGGCATGACCCACGCCTATTTCAAGTGCCCCAGGACGGTCGAGGAGTCGGTGGCCGGCCGCGACGCCATCGCCGAGTGGGCTCGCATCTGCTACGGCTGGCTCGGTCGCGCGCCGGATTACAAGGCCGCGTTCCTGGGCACGCTCGGCGCCAACGCCGAGTTCTACTCGCCCTGGCAGGACAACGCGAAGCGCTGGTACCGCTTCGCCCAGGAGCGCGTGCCGTTCGTCAACCATGCCATCATCCATCCGCCGGTGGACCGCAACAAGCCACCGCAGGAGGTGGGCGACGTCTACTGCCACGTGGAGAAGGAGACCGACGCCGGCATCGTCGTCTCAGGCGCCAAGGTGGTGGCCACCGGCTCGGCGCTCACCAACTACACCTTCGTCGCCCACCACGGCCTGATCCCCGTGGGCGACAAGAACTTCGCCGCCATCTTCATGATCCCGACCGGGGCGCCGGGGGTGAAGCTGATCTGCCGCACCTCCTACGAGATGACCTCTTCGGTGATGGGCAGCCCCTTCGACTATCCGTTGTCCTCCCGCATCGACGAGAACGACGCGGTGTTCATCCTCGACAAGGTGCTGGTGCCCTGGGAGAACGTGTTCTGCTACGGCGACGTGGAGAAGGCGAACAACTTCTTCCCGCAGACGGGCTTCCTGCCGCGCGCGCTGCTGCACGGCTGCACGCGGCTGGCCGTGAAGCTCGATTTCATCGCCGGGCTGCTGCTCAAGGCGGTGGAGGCGACGGGCTCCAAGGACTTCCGCGGCGTGCAGGCCAACGTCGGCGAGGTGCTGGTGTGGCGCAACCTGTTCTGGGGCCTCACCGAGGCGATGGTGCGCAACCCCAAGCCGTGGATCGGCGAGTACCTGCTGCCCGACATCGAGCCCGCCGGCGCCTACCAGATCACCTCCACCATGGCCTACAGCAAGATCAAGTACCTGATTGAGCAGACGGTGGCGTCGGGGCTGATCTACCTCAACTCGTCGGCGCGCGACTTCAAGAATCCGGCAATCCGCCCCTACCTCGACAAGTACATGCGCGGCTCCAACGGCTATGCCGCGGTAGACCGGGTGAAGCTGCTCAAGCTGCTGTGGGACTCGATCGGCACCGAGTTCGGCGGCCGGCACGAGCTCTACGAGATCAACTACGGCGGCTCCACAGAGGAGATCCGCCGCTACGTGCTGTTCGGCGCGCAGGCGCTGGGCACCGCCGACAACCTGAAGGACTTCGTCGACAAGTGCCTGGCCGAGTACGACCTCGACGGCTGGAAGGTGCCAGACCTCGCCAATCCGGATGAGCTGAGCCACCACCACCGCGCCAACGGCGCCGACCGTTCCAGCACGCCGTCCGGCCATGCGCCGACGGCCACGTCGGGTCCCGCGGCCCTGCGCCCGGTCGCCGGCGGCGATGCCGATGGCGGCGAGGTCGATAGCCCGAAGACGGACCGCCGCAGCTATCCCGGCGGGTTCCGCAATCCCTACGCGAGCTAGCCGCTCCCGCCGAGGCGGTGCCACCGCATCCTGTGGCACTGCCGTGACGCCCTGAAAGCCTGCCGCGGCGCGTGCATCGCAGCTGTGCCAGGCCCTGGCGCGCTCAGGCGCGTCTGGCTGCGCCTTGCCGGACCTCCCGGGCCTTGATAGAGGATTTCCCGTGTAAACAGCCGAAGGATTTTCTGCGTCTCACAATCTCACAGGATTTGAGCAGATTGCGATGAAGCAAACGAGCCTGGCGATCAAGGGCATGGACGTGGCATTGCCGCGCGTCCTTGTGCAAGTTGCCGCCGTTCTACTGGCCGCCCTGCTTCTGCTCTGGCCCGCCCTGATCAACGGCTATCCGTTCATCTTCATAGACACAAACCGGCATCTGTTTCTGACCTATGCGCCGGTCTTTACAAGCTATTTCTATACCGTGTTCGTCGTTGTCTCGAGTCTCAAGACCTCGCTTTGGGCAACGGCGCTCGCCCAGTCGGCGATCTCGGCGCACCTCCTCTTCCTTCTGAACAGGATCTATGGCGGAACCCTCAAGACCTACGCCCTGATGGTTTTGCTCCTTGCTGTGGTGTCGAGCCTGCCGCTGGTCGTAAGCTTGCCGATTGCCGATGCCTTTACCGGGGTCATGGTCCTGGCGCTTTATCTGCTCGGCCTGCATTTCGATCGGTTCTCGCTTCCGACGCGGATGTATCTCATCGGCATTGCCTGGCTGGCCATAGCGGTGCACCTCTCGCACATACCGATCGTCCTCGGATTGCTGTTTGTCGTGGGGCTCGCCGCGCGCCTCTGCAACAGGCCCTGGCGGCGCGTGCTCGAAGGTGTCGGCCTCGTCGGCATGTGCGCCGCCCTTGCCATCGGCGGGCATGTCGTCTTCAACAAGGTCGCGCATGGCCGGGCCACCTTGTCGCCCGTCGGCCAGACCTTCTTTCTCGCCAACCTCATCGAGTACGGACCGGCGCGCACGACGATCCAGGAGAGCTGCCTCGCCGCCGCCTACAAGCTGTGCGCCTACGTAGACACCCTGCCGACGGACGCAGAGGTGTTCCTGTTCGAATGGCCCGAGTTTGCCATGCGCGACCGCTTCATCGAGATGCGGGAGGAAGCCAGCGCGATCGTTATGAAGACGCTGCGCGATCGCCCGCTCGACGTTGCGAGGATGGTGCTCGGCAACTTTCTGCGCGCGCTTGTAACGGTCGGGCCTGAAGAAGCTTTCGCGGTCGATGACCGCCCCTTCGGGTCCAAGAAGGTCATGACGCCCGTTCTGCAGCACAAATTTGGCGAGCGGGAGGGGAGGGCGTTCCTGGGCAGCCTGCAAAGCCGGGATCGTTGGCCGGCAGCGACCGTCGATCTCGTCCACGGCCTCATCTTCCCCCTCGTCGTCGCCGCGCTCCTCGTTCTTTGTCTGGTGGGCTGGCGGCGGGGCGCCCGGCACGGCGTGGCGTTTGCGGTCTATGCCGCGCTCGCCTACGCGGGAAACGCCCTCGTCTGCGCGACCTTCTCGGGCGTCCACGGGCGCTATCAGGCGCGGGTGTCCTGGCTCCTGGTGGCGGCGATCGCCGTCATGGTGCTGCAGGCCTTCTCCCACCGGTGGGGGGGCATGACCGCTGAGCAGCGGGCGTAGGACGTTGGCGCGCTTGACGGACCCGTGCCGCTCAACCCAAGCTCGGGCGATCCTGCAGCATGGACGGGCGGAGACATGACACGGCTGGCATTCATCGGCTTCGGCGAGGTGGGGCAGACCTTTGCCAAGGGTCTCTCCGGCAAGGACGGCGTTGCTGTCGGCGCCTACGACCTCGAATTCGACGACGCCGGGGTGCGAGGCGGCATGATCGCCCGCGCCGAGGCACTGGGCGTGCGCGTGGCGGCGGACGCAGCCGATGCCGCGCGCGAGGCGCGCGTCGTCATCTCGGCGGTGACGGCGGCGGCGGCCGGCGAGGTGGCGGCGGCTGCGGCGCGCTATCTGAAGCCGGGGCAGATCTTCCTCGACATCAACTCGGCCTCGCCCAACACCAAGCGGACCGCGGCGGGAAACGTGGCGGTCTCGGGTGCCGACTACGTGGAGGGCGCGGTGATGGCGGCGGTGGCGGGGCCGGGCCTCAAGGTGCACATCCTGGCGGGCGGCGCGGCGGCGCAGGCGGCGGCGGACCTCCTCAACCCGCTTGGGCTGAACCTGACGCCGGTGGCGACCGAGATCGGGCGGGCCTCGGCCACCAAGCTGTCGCGCAGCATCGTCATCAAGGGCATCGAGGCGATCCTGGTGCAGTGCGCCGCTGCGGCCCGGCGCTGGGACGTGGAGGCCGACGTGATCGCGAGCTTGCAGCGGACCTATCCGGGCATCGACTGGCCGAGCCAGGTGGAGTACGCGGCCGAGCGGGTGGGCAAGCACGGGTTCCGCCGCGCCCAGGAGATGCGCGAGGCCGCCGCCATGGTGGCCGACCTTGGCCTGGACCCAGCGTTGTGTGAGGGCATTGCCGCCGTGCAGGAGAAGGGTGCAAAAACATGACCGACCAAACGACCGTGCCTCTCGATCTGTCCGGCCGGCGCCGGCCGCGCTTCCGGCTGCCGCCCGACGCCTGTGACGCTCACTGCCACGTATTCGGCCCCGGCGCCCGCTTTCCCTACGCTCCAGGGCGGCGCTACACGCCGCAGGACGCGCCCAGGGAGGCGCTGGCGGCCCTGCACGCGCACCTGGGCGTCAGCCGCGCGGTGATCGTCCAGGCGAGCTGCCACGGCACCGACAATGCCGCCATGCTCGACGCCATCGCCGCCGCACCCGACCGCCTGCGCGGGGTGGCCATCGTCGACGATACTTTCGACGACAGGGCGCTGGAGCGCCTGCACGCCGGCGGCGTTCGCGGCGTGCGTTTCAACTTCGTGCGCCACCTGGGCGGCACTCCGGACATGGAGGTGTTCGACCGCGTGATCCCGCGGCTCGTCCCGCTCGGCTGGCACGTGGTGCTCCACCTCGACGCCCCCGACATCGTTCCGCTCAGCCCCATGATCCGCGCCCTGCCGGTGCCCTTCGTGGTCGACCACATGGGCCGCGTCGATGCCAGCCTCGGGCCGGACCAGCCGGCGCTGCAGGCACTCCTGGAGCTCGCCAGGCTCGACAACTGCTGGATCAAGGTGAGCGGCTCGGAGCGCATCAGCGCCCCGCCGTTCTCCGACGCCGTGCCCATCGCCGCCCGCATCATGGCGGCGATCCCGGACCGCGTGCTGTGGGGAACGGACTTCCCGCACCCGAACCTCAAGGTTGAGGTGGATGAGGCGGATCTGGTGGACCTGGTGCCGGCGTTCGCGGAGAGCGAGGCGGCGCAGCGGCGTCTGCTGGTGGACAATCCGGCGCGTCTGTATGGGTTCTGAGTGGGGTCAGACCCCTCGTCTCGGCCGGCGAGCAAGACGTTGGCGCAGATGCGGCGGGTCGGACGCCGTCGAGGACCGAATGACCACACCCTACGCCGGCAGCAACATCACCGGGACGACCGGCGTCATCGCCGTCGACAAGGTGGGCAATCACATCCGCTTCTACGATCCGGAGAGCCTGCGCGAGATCAAGAGCTTCGCGGCGCACGAGCCGGCGGCGCACGAGCTGGCCATCTCCCACGACCGGCAGCTGGCCTTCGTGCCGCTGTACGGCGACGGGATCTA
>DATMZP010000445.1:0-2643 GCA_035573595.1 Hyphomicrobiaceae bacterium | reverse complement strand
TGCAGGCGCTGGCCGGCTGCGAGATGGCTCTGCGCGATGTCGGCGTGCCGGTGGCGGCGGGATCGGGCGTGGCGGCGGCGCAAGAGCATTTCCGCGCCACCGCGCCCAAGCTGGAGCTGGGTCTGGAGCGCAAGGTGGCATGACACAACCCGGAAGCTGAGGCCCCAAGGAGCCGAAGCTGTCCGGGACCTGGTGAGGCGAGTCCAAGCCTCCGGAGGTCCCGGATCGGAGCGGCTGTGCTCGCCTTCGGCTCGCACCGCTCCGTCCGGGATTACGGGTGCACGAAGTAGCAGGAGCGGAGGAGCCCATGCGGATCTGCATCTATGGTGCGGGCGCCATCGGCGGCTATCTGGCCGCCGGGCTGAGCGAGGTCGAGGGCGTCCAGCTGTCGGTGGTGGCACGTGGCGCGCACCTGGCGGCGATCCGGAAAAGCGGCCTCAAGCTCCTCATCGACGGCGAGACGCGCACCTGCCGGCCCGCCGCCACCGACGATCCGTGCGACTTTGGCCCACAGGACTACGTGATCGTCTGCCTCAAGGCCCACCAGGCCTGGGAGGCGGCGGAGCGGATGGCGCCGCTGCTCGGTCCTGAGACCGCCGTCGTCACCGGCCAGAACGGCGTGCCGTGGTGGTACACGTATGGTCTCGCCGGCGACCTCGACGGGCGCTTCGCCGGCGCGCGGCTGCGCAGCGTCGATCCCGACGACCGCCAGTGGAAGGCGCTGGGGCCGGAGCGGGCGATCGGCTGCGTCGTCTATCCCGCCACCGAGATCGTCGAGCCGGGCGTGGTGCGGCACGCCTACGGCGACAAGTTCGCCCTGGGCGAGCCCGTCGGCAGCATCTCCGAGCGCTGCGTGCGCCTCGCCAACGTGCTGGAGCGGGCCGGCTTCGCGGCGCCCGTTCTGCAGGACATCCGCAGCGAGATCTGGCTCAAGCTGTGGGGCAATCTGTGCTTCAACCCGATCAGCGCGCTCACCCGCGCGACGCTCGACATCGTGGCCACCGAGCCCGCCCTGCGCGGGCTCTCCATCCGGATGATGACGGAGGCGGAGGAGATCGCCCGGCGCTTCGGCGTCACCTTCCGCGTCGGCATCGAGCGCCGGGTGAACGGCGCCGCCCGCGTGGGGGCGCACCGCACCTCCATGCTGCAGGACCTGGAGAGCGGCCGCCCGCTGGAGATCGATGCGCTGCTCACATCGGTGCAGGAGATGGGCCGGCTGACCGGCGTGGAGACGCCTTATATCGACGCCGTGTTGGGCCTGGTGCAGCAGCTCGGCCGCTCGCTGAGCGTCTATCCGCCAATTCCCGCGGCCTCTGCCGCCGTTCCTGCGCGGGCCGCTGGCACAGTGCATGCATAGCAATCAAAGGCGACGCGCTCGCCACGGTATTGGGTCTGCCGCCGGCTTTCGCCGGCGTTGACCCAACGGATTGGCAGGGAGGTGTCTCGCATGCAGCAGCGAAGCGACAGCGCCCCAGGTGGCCAAGGTGGTCAAGTCCACATCGTCTTTCTCGACCGCGGCACCATCGGCCCGTCGGTCGATCTGACCAGGCCGGCGTTCTGCCACCAATGGATCGAGCACGATTCGACTCCGCGCGACGCGGTGGCGGAGCGTCTCGCCGGTGCGCGCATCGCCATCACGAACAAGGTGCCGATCCGCGCCCGGCATCTCAAGGAGCTGCCGCATCTCAGAATGATCGCGGTGGCGGCCACCGGATACGACGTGATCGACGTGGCGGCCTGCCGCGAGCGCGGCATCGCCGTCGCCAACGTGCGCGGCTACGCCGTGAGCACGGTGCCGGAGCACACGTTCGCGCTGATCCTGGCGCTGCGCCGCGGCATCGTCGGCTACCGGCAGGACGTGATCGACGGGCAATGGCAGAAGGCCGGGCAGTTCTGCTTCTTCACGCACCCCATCCGGGATCTCGCGGGCTCGACGCTCGGCATCATCGGAGAGGGCGCGATCGGCCAGTCGGTGGCCCGGCTCGGCAGGCCTTCGGCATGCGCACCCTGTTCGCCGCCCACAAGGGCGTGAGCGGCCTCGGGCCCCTCTACACGCCGTTCGACGAGGTGCTGGAGACCAGCGATGTCATCACCCTGCACTGCCCGCTGATGCCCGCAACGCAGGGTCTCATTGCCATGCCGGAGCTCCGCAGGATGAAGAAGCGCCCGCTGCTGATCAACACCGCACGCGGCGGCCTGGTGGTGGAGGAGGACCTGGTGACGGCGGTGGAGGAGGGGATGATCGCCGGCGCCGGCTTCGACTGCCTCACCGCCGAGCCGCCTGCGCGCGATCATCCGTTCAGCCGCATCATGGGCCGCCCCAACGTGATCGTTACACCCCACGTCGGCTGGGCCAGCCAGGAGGCCATCCAGGCCTGCTGGCAGCAGGTGATCGACAATATCGAGAGTTTCGAGGCGGGCCGCCCGTTCAACGCGGTGGCGTAACCCTCGCTTCGAAGAATCGCCCAATGCGGGACCTCCTCCCCCTGCGGCGGGCGACGGCGCCACGGACCTGGCAGGGCTTCGGGTCCATGGCGTCTCCTCCTCCTCCGCGTGACCCCTGAGCTGGTGCAATTCCTTGCCCGTCTTCCCGTTCCTGACGCGAGCCGTTCGGTCAGCGGAGGCGGTGACGATGCGGAGCCG
>DATMZP010000444.1:0-3468 GCA_035573595.1 Hyphomicrobiaceae bacterium | reverse complement strand
GCGCGCAAAGTCCTTTGCCTTGCCGAGACACTGGCCCAGGCTGGCCGACATCGGAACCGACTGGAGTTGGTCCGCACTCGACTGCGGCATCAACGGCTCCCCTGACCGCACCGGCTGCCCAACCGTTCCCTCCCGCCGGATCGCCCGCGGGGGCTTTAGCCTCGCAACGGCCCTTGCCACACAAATCCGTCCGATAACAAGGCGACCGCAGAAGGGGTCAGACTCCTCGCCACCTGCGTCGGAATTCTACTCTGCCCTACAGGCGAGGGGTCTGACCCCTGCCCAGCGGGAGGGCCCAGCTGGAGGGCCGCTATTCACTATAGGTCAATGACCCTATAAGTGAATGCCTTCCGCCGAGTAAATGCCACGCGCAGAGACCGGCGGCGCCCAACTAAGGCCGATGCCATGACAAGAGCGCAACCTGCAAGCCGTGAGGCCGGAGACGATCCCGCCACCGCCGCGCCCGCGGCTTCGCCACTGTCGGCCCAGGCGCACGCCCGCCTCCTCGCCGAGGCGCTGCCCTACATGCAGCGCTACAGCGGCCAGACCGTCATCGTCAAATTCGGCGGCCACGCCATGGGCGACGCAGAGCTGGCCGCCGCCTTCGCCCAGGACATCGTTCTGCTCAAGCAGTCGGGCGTCAACCCGATCGTCGTGCACGGCGGTGGCCCACAGATCGCGGGCATGCTCAATAGACTGCAACTCAAGAGCGAATTTGTGCATGGCCTGCGGGTGACGGACAAGCCCACCGTCGAGGTGGTGGAGATGGTCCTGGCAGGCCTCATCAACAAGGACATCGTCACCGCCATCAACCGCGTGGGCGGCAAGGCGGTGGGCATCTCGGGCAAGGACGCCAACCTGATGGTGGCCAAGAAGATCACCGAGATACCGGACCCGGAGTCCAACCTGATGAAGGCGGTGGACATCGGCTACGTGGGCGACCCCGTGGAGATCAATCCGCACATCGTCAACGTCATCGCCGAATCCGACCTCATCCCGGTCATCGCCCCGCTGGCCATCAGCCGCGACGGCGAGACCCTCAATATCAACGGCGACACCTTCGCCAGTGCGCTCGCTGCCCGCGTCAAGGCCAAGCGGCTCCTGCTGCTCACCGACGTTGCGGGCGTGCTGGACAAGGACAGGCGGCTGATCCCGCAGCTGTCGATCGAGGAGGCGCGCACCCTCGTCCGCAATGGCACCATCCGGGACGGCATGATCCCCAAGGTCGAGGGCTGCATCGAGGTGGTGGAGGCCGGCGTGGAGGGCGTGGTGATCCTGGACGGCCGGGTGCCGCACTGCGTCCTCCTGGAGCTGTTCACCACGCACGGCGTCGGCACTCTGGTGGAACGCAGGGTCAAGAAGGCGTCTTGACGAGGCGTCGAGAACGGGGTCAGACCCCTCGCCTCTGCGTTGGCGCGGTCTACGAACGGTGGAGGCGAGGGGTCTGACCCCGTGACGATCATGAAGCGCGCGTTCGAGGGCGCCGTCTCGGCCTTGTGCTATGCCTTCATCCGTGCGCACTTCGGCGCGCGCGCCGGCGAGCCGGGGCCGCCGTGGAACAACACCGTGCGGTTCGTCCTGGCGCAGCACGCCCGCATGCCGGACTACCTGCGCCTGCCGTTCCAGGTCCTGACGCTGCTCCTCGTCCATTGGAGCGGCTTTCCCCGCCCCGGCTCCTACCGCAATCTCGACCCGGACCGCCGCTGGAGCCGGATCGCACGCATGCGCCGCTCGATCTTCGGCCCGTTCCGGGACCTGATCCGCTTCTACGAGGGCCTGGCGATCCTCGGCTTCCACGAGGAGCTGGCCCGCGCGGAGAAGGCCGGCAGGCGAACGCCCGTGCCCGCCCCGGCCGTGGCCGCCATCGCGGCGAGCGGCAAAAGGAAGGCCGCCGACGAGCTGCCGTCCGTCCTGGACAGCGAGATCGTGGTCATCGGCTCGGGGCCTGGCGGTGCCATCACGGCCTGCCTGCTGGCGGAGGCCGGCCGCGAGGTCACGCTGGTCGAATCCGGCCCGTTCGTCACGCTGGAGGAGTGCCCCCAGTTCACCCGCGACGAGATGGAGCGCAAATACCGCAACGGCGGCATCACCGCGGCGCTGGGGCGAACGAAAGTCGCCTACGTCGAGGCCAACTGCGTAGGCGGCGGCAGCGAGATCAACGCCGGCCTCTATCACCGCACGCCGGAGGACATCCTCGATGCCTGGCGCCGCGATTTCCAGCTGGAGCGCGCAGGCTGGTCCGAGATGGTCCCGCACTTCGAAGCCTGCGAGCGCGACGTGAGCATCTCCTACCTGCCGGGCGCGGCGCCGGCGGCCTCCCTCAAGCTGCACGAGGGTGCCGGCAGCAAGGGCTGGAAGTCCCTCGAGGTGCCGCGGTGGTTCAAGTACGGTTCAGACGGTGTCGGCGAGAAGCAGTCGATGACCCGCACCTTCATCCCGCGCGCTCTGCAGGCCGGTTGCAGGCTGGTGCCCGACGTTCGCGCCCGCCGTCTGCAGCGCAGCCGGGGCCGCTGGATCGTCGACGCCGAGCGCGCCCTGCCGGATGGCCGCCGAACCCGCCACAAGCTGCGCTGCAAATCTCTGTTCCTGTCCTGCGGCGCCATCCAGACCCCGGCGCTGCTGCAGGCCAGCGGCATCGCCCCGCTGGCCGGCGGGACGCTTCGCATGCACCCGACCGTGAAGGTGGTGGCGCGCTTTCCCGAGCCCGTCAACAGCACGGACCTGGGCGTGCCGTTGGAGGTGGCCGTGCACCAGGTCAAGGAGTTCGCGCCGCGCCTCAGCTTCGGCTGCTCCATCAGCGGCGTTCCGCATCTTTCGCTGGCCATGCTCGACCATCCAAAGCACACGCACGAGGTGGACGACGCCTGGCCGCACATGGCGATCTACTACGCGATGATCGCGGGCGGCAGCGGCAGCGTCCGCCGGGTGCCCGGCCACCGCGACCCGCTGGTGCGGTATGCCCTGGGCGAGGCCGACATGCGCGACCTGGCGGACGGCACCAGGAAGCTCTGTGAGCTGCTGTTCGCCGCGGGCGCGGACGCGCTGTATCCGACGGTGGATGGATCGTCGCCGCTCGCCGGCATCGACGATCTGCGGCGCGTGGCCGATCCGCTTCCCCAGGGCCGCACCAGCCTGATGACGATCCACCTGTTCTCCTCGTGCCCCATGGGCGAGGACAAGCGCCGCTGCGTGGCGGACTCGTTCGGTCGCGTGCACGGCCAGGAGGATCTCTACATCGCCGACGCCAGCCTCCTGTGCACCGCGCCGGGGGTAAACCCGCAAGGCTCCGTCATGGCCTTCGCCCGCCGCAATGCTTTGCATTTCATGGATCGGGAATGAGCTTTCCACCCGTCATCCCGGACAGAGCGATGCGAGCCGCAGGCGGGCAGTGCTCCGATCCGGGATCTCCCCGAATTGAGGACTGCGCGACCTGGCGGACGGCACCAGGAAGCTCTGTGAGCTGCTGTT
>DATMZP010000443.1:0-2054 GCA_035573595.1 Hyphomicrobiaceae bacterium | reverse complement strand
CCAGAAAGCAGCCGGGGCCGCGCGAAAGGGGGCTCTTCAGCGGAGCGGGACAAACGTGAGGCGCTGGGCCGCTCGCGGGGTGGGTATGGGACCAAAGCGTGCGTGATCGCCGACGGGCTCGGACGGGCGGTGGCCTTCATCCTGGCGCCGGGCCAAGTGGACTTCCCTCCGCGGAGTGGAGGGTTCTGTAAAGAACCCGAGCACCCCACGAGAGCGAAATGGCACACAGACGACCCCGGAGACGGTTTACGCGGGAGTATAAGGCCCAATCGGTTCAGCGCTTGATCGAGAGTGGCAGGCCGCTGGCCGATATCGCCGCTGAACTGGATGTCAGCCCGGGCCAGCTGAGCCAGTGGCGCAATGAACAGCTGGCCGCTGGCTCGGCTGAGGCGCTGGCGGCCCGCAAAGCCGAGCAGGCCGAGACCCAGCGGCTCCGGCGTGAGGTCAAGCGGCTCGAAGAGGAGGTTGAGATCCTCAGGAAAGCTGCCGCTTTTTTCGCTCGGGGGATCGCGTGACCACGTTCGCCTTTGTGGCAGCCGAGCGGGCCAACCATGCCGTCTCCACGCTGTGCCGGGTCGTCGGCGCAAGTGTCAGCGGCTTCTACGCCTGGCTGCGCGCGATCCCGTCCCGACAGAGCCGCGCGGAGGCGGAAGCCGCGCTGCGCGGGCACATCAGCCGGATCTTCGCCGCCAGGCACCGGGTCTATGGCGCGCCCCGGATCCACGCGGAACTGCGCCGCGAGGGGCACCGGCATGCGCGACGTCGGATCGAACGGCTGATGCGTGACATGGGTTTGCAGGCCCAAAGAGGGCAGCGACGCCGGCCCCAAACCACGGACAGCCGCCACGACCTCCCGGTGGCGCCGAACTTGCTCGGCCGCTCCTTTGTGGCCGAGCGTCCCGATGCCGTGTGGTTAGCCGACATCTCGTACATTCCAACCGACGAGGGCTTTCTCTACCTGGCCGCCATCAAGGACCTGGCCACGCGCGAGATCGTCGGCTGGTCGATGGCGGATCACCTCAAGACAGGCTTGTGTATCGA
Organism: Hyphomicrobiaceae bacterium; assembly: GCA_035573595.1. Taxonomy (GTDB): domain Bacteria; phylum Pseudomonadota; class Alphaproteobacteria; order Rhizobiales; family Hyphomicrobiaceae; genus AWTP1-13. The sequence goes on along the minus strand of DATMZP010000443.1, from coordinate 1,013 downwards.
CGCCCTGGTCATGGCCCTCCAGCGCTGCCAGCCGCCGCGGGGGCTCATTCATCATAGCGACCGCGGGGTCCAATATGCCGCTGGGCCGTATCGGGCGGTGCTGGAGCGGCATGGCATCCAGCCATCAATGAGCCGACGCGGCAATTGCTTGGATAATGCGCCCATGGAGAGCTTCTTTGCCTCGCTCAAAACAGAGCGGGTCCATGAGGCTCGGTTCCGCACCCGCGCGGAGGCGCGGGCAGCGGTGTTCGAGTATATCGAGGTGTTTTATAATCGGCAGCGCTTGCACTCGGCTCTGGGCTACCGCACCCCGGCCGAGGCTCGCGCCAGCATGGAGGCGATCACCATGCGAAAGGCGGCCTGATCTTCTGATCTATCCCCTCCACTCGAAGGGCTCTCCCGCTCTTTGCGTGGATCATGCCGCAAGGAGAACGCGCTGGCGGAGCAGGTCGAAGCTGGCGCGACCGTACATCTGCCGCTTGATCAACTTGAGCCGAGTGATCTGGCCCTCGGCTTGGCCGCTGCTCCAGGGCGTCGTGAGCGCCGCCCGGATCGCGGCACCGTCCTGCTCCAGCCCCGCCGCAAACGTCTCGAGAGCACGCACCCCACACGCTCGGGCGTCGGCCAGCCAGGTGTCCAACGCCACACGTGCTCCTTCAGGGTCGACCTTCGGATTGACCCCACACCCGCGCACGAGGGCCATCAACCGGCGGGCCAGCCCGGCCACGTGCGCCGCCGCAGGGTCCTGCTCGACCCGCGCCACGAGGGCGGCATCAGGCTCCGACAGCGCCGACGGGGGTTGGACGAGCAGCCAGGCGAGCTGCGAGGGGGACGGCAGCACGGGTGCGCCGTCCTGCGGAGCAGGCCTCGGCGCGTGGGCAGGCGCCTTGGTTCGCCACTGGTGCGGGGTGCTCGGGGCCGGGGCTGTCCGGTGCTCGGCCACCCAGCGCTGCACCTGTTTCGCGGTCCCCGGAAAACCGGCGGTGCGCAGCTCACGCCAGAGAGCCAGCGCG
>DATMZP010000442.1:0-2993 GCA_035573595.1 Hyphomicrobiaceae bacterium | reverse complement strand
GGCCCCTGAGCCAGGAGACGGGCGCCACGTTGATGCCGCCCTCGCCCTGCACCGGCTCCACCATGATGGCGGCGGTCTCAGGCCCGATGGCCGCGACCGTCGACTCCAGGTCGCCGTATGGCACGTGGTCGAAGCCGTCCGCAGGCTTGCCGAAGCCCTCCAGGTGTTTGGCGTTGCCGGCGGCGGCGATGGTGGCGAGTGTGCGGCCGTGGAAGGCGCCCTTGAAGGTGACGATGCGCCACCGCTCGGAGTGCCCGTTGGCGTGATGGTAGCGCCGGGCGAGCTTGATGGCGCCCTCGCAGGCCTCGGCGCCCGAGTTGCAGAAGAACACCTGGTCGGCGAACGTCGCCTCGGCGAGGCGTGCGGCCACCTGCTCCTGGCCGGCCACCCGGTAGAGATTGGAGCAATGCCAGAGCTTGCCGGCCTGCTCGGCGAGCGCGGCAACCAGCCGGGGGTGGGCGTGCCCCAGGGCGTTGACGGCGACGCCGCTGGCGAAATCCAGGTAGCGCTCGCCCTCGGTGGAGATGAGCCAGGCGCCCTCGCCGCGCTCGAACACGACGTTCGCCCGTGCGTAGGTGGGCATGATGGCGGCGGACGGATGGGACGCCGGAGCTACGGGCTGTACGGCCTTCGCCGGAGAGGCGGACATCGGAGCGGACATGGGACCTATCTCGGGACCTATCTCGCTGTCAGAAAAATGACAAAGCCGCGCTCTGGCGCGGCACGGCATGGCAGACGCTGGGATCGTCTGTCATCGCCGCCGGTCGATACCGGCGCGTCGCTCGCTTCTGGTCCGATGGCTCATGACCGCTTTATGAGGCTGCCGCCCGAGCGTGTCAATGGCGGCCATGCAACCAGGGGCTCGCTTCCTAGCTGCGCGGACACCGGCGCCGATGGCGGAGCGCGATGGCGGCCGGCGGTCCTGGCGACCCTCCCAATCCGAGCCGCTTGAGCTCGGCGACGGCCTGATCGAGCCGCTCGCCGCTGAGCCTGGACTGGCTCAATGCGGCACCAAGGTAGCTCCAGTAGAGGAGCTGCGCGCGCGTCGCCGCCTGCACCTGCGCGATGCCGGCTTCTACGAGCATCCGCTCGATGTACTCCTGCCGCCGGCGATCTATGTCGCTCACGGCGCGGGCCGCCTCCGCGTTCGCGTCCGCCCAGGCGCGCATGCGGACCTCAAGCACGGCGGTGCCCGCGAACGCGCGGCGCAAGAGTGCATCGAGGCGCTCCTCGCGCGACTCGTGCCGCTCGATGTCGGCGATGATCGCCTCGGTTGTCACCACTCTCCAGTGCTCGATCGTCCTGGCATGAAAGGCGCCGAGGTCGGAGAAGTGCCAATAGAAGCTGCCACGCGAGACGCCGAGCTTGCGGGCCAGCACGTCCGCCTTGAGTGCATCCGCGCCCTCGTGCGCGAGCGTGGTCAGTGCGAAATCGATCCAGTCCTGCGCCGTCAGCCGTCTGCTCATACGGCCGCACCATACACTGCCGTATTGACACCCACAATGCGCCGGCATTCGCCGTCGCGCAGCACGGGCGAGCGCGGGGGGGGCGAGCGCGGGGGGGCGAGCGCGGGCTTTGCCGCGGGCGTCGGATGCAATAGGCTGAGCCCAACAAGCGAAGGACATCGGGGGAGTGAAACATGGACTTTTGCCGTGCGCGCCTTGCGCTCGTAGGCGTTGTGGCATTGGCTTTCGCCCTGGTGCCGGCCGCCGCCCACGCCCAGGCCTTCAGCAAGCCGGTCAGGATCATCGTACCGTTCGCGCCGGGCGGGACGAGCGACATCCTGGCCCGTCTGATCGGTCCGAAGCTGCAGGAGGCCATCGGCCAGCCGGTGGTGGTCGAGAACAAGACGGGCGCCGGCGGCAACATCGGCGCCGATCTCGTCGCCAAGGCTGACAAGGACGGCCACACACTGCTGCTGCTCGACGTGAGCACGCTGGCCATCTCGCCCAGCCTGCTCGCCAGCATGACGTACAGCCCGACCAACGACCTGGCGCCGGTCGGCCTGATCTCGTTCGCGCCCTACGTGCTTGCCGTGCACCCGAGCGTACCGGTGAAGACCGTGGCGGAGCTGGTGGCGCTTGCCAAGGCCAACCCGGGCAAGACGCCCTGGGGCAATGCCGGCATCGGCGTCGCCAACCATATTTCCGCGGTGCAGCTGGAGAGAGGGTGGGGCGTGACCTTCAAGCATGTGCCCTACCGGGGCGGCGCCGATGCCATCAAGGGCACCGTCTCGGGCGAGAGCCAGGTCATCCTCAACGGCGCGACGGCCACCGCCTCGTTCGTTGCGCAGGGCCAGCTCAAGGGACTGGCTGTCTCCGGCGACAGGCGCGTCGAAAGCATCAAGGATCTGCCGACCTTCAAGGAGCTCAATGTCACCCCGGTCGAAGTGGGCTCCTGGCAGGGGCTGCTGACCACCGCAGGCACGCCGGCGGCCGTGGTCGACCGCCTCAACGCCGAGCTCAACAAGATCCTGGCCATGCCGGATGTCGCCAAGCGCATCGAGGACCTCGGCGGCGAGCTGAAGGCCGGGCCGCCAGCGGCGCTCGGCAAGTGGATCGCGAGCAGTACCGACGCCTACGCGGCGATCATCAAGGAAGCCGGCATCAAGACGCAGTAGGAAGCGAGGCTCGCTGTGCCGCGCCGGATCGACGTCAAGGAGCTGGCGCTCGGGGTGTTCCTGATCGCCCTCGCGGTGGTGGCCTTCGTGGCCACCCGCAGTCTGAATATCGGCACCGCCGCCGACATGGGCCCGGGTTTCGTCCCGCGCGCTCTGGCGTGGACGATCCTCGGGTTCGGCGCGACGTTCTGCGTCACGGCCCTCTTCAAGCCTGCCGAGTCGCTGCCGGAGCCGGCGTGGCGGCCGCTGGCGGCGATCCTTGCCGGAATCGCGGTGTTTGCGGTGCTGTTTGCAACCCTCGGCCTGGTTGCCGCCTGCATCGGCTGCGTACTGGCGGCCGGGATGGCGACGGGACCGGTGCAGTGGGGGCGGC
>DATMZP010000441.1:0-4325 GCA_035573595.1 Hyphomicrobiaceae bacterium | reverse complement strand
GATGGACCATGGCGGAAGCCAGAAGACATGTTCCCCGCCTACGATCCCGTAGTCGGCCGACGGCACCTCGCCGACCTCGATCCCTTCGTGTTCGACCCCGCCTCCGGCAGGATGGTCATTACCTATCAGACCTTCGTTGTGCGTACGCCCAAGCATACCGTGCTGATCGACACCTGCACCGGTGAGGACAAGGGGCACCCGCCCCCCTTCGATTTTCCGAAGCAACCCTGGTTCGACAACTTCCGCGCGGCCGGCCTCAGCTTCGAGGACATCACACACGTGTTCTGCACGCATCTGCACATCGACCACACCGGTTGGAATACGATGCTGCGCGACGGGCGGTGGGTGCCGACCTTCCCCAGGGCCAAGTACATTTTCCACAAAGGTGAATACGCCTATTGGGAGACCGCTACCACGCGAGGGGCCAATCCACCCGGCAACGTGTGGACCTACAATTGCCGGCCCATTGTCGAAGCCGGGCAGGCGTTGCTGGTGGACGACACGTACCAGTTGGACGACACCTTCTCGCTCACCCCAACTCCCGGGCATTCGCCGCATCATTGCTGCGTCGACATCCGTTCGCGCGGGCAGCGCGCGGTGGTCACGGGCGACATGATGCACCATGTGCTGCAATGCCGTGAGCCGGATTGGTCGACCATCTTCGACACCGACAAGGAAGAGGCCGCAAAGTCGCGCCGCCGCTTCCTGGGCGGGGTGGCAGATACTTCAACGTTGGTCCTGCCAATCCATTTCCCCAGCCCGACGGTTGGCAGGGTCACCCCCGATGGCGAGCGCTTCCGCTACGATTTCATCCGCTGATTGGTATCATGATGGAGAAGCCCTCCATCCCGTGACGCTGGTTGCCATCACTCAGGTCACCATCCACGTCCGCGATGCGCAGCTGCCTCCAGGTCTCAATTGCAGGCAGCACCTCTCTAAGCGTTGCCTGCCCCGTTGGACCCTATTTGGACCCTGAACCCACTTTCGACGCTTCGCAGTCGTTCCGGTAAGTTACTGATTATATTTGGTGAGCCCGGTTGGGATCGAACCAACGACCACCTGATTAAAAGTCAACTCAATGCTGGTTGCTGTCGCAACCGCGGGAAAGCTGGATGATCAATTTGCTGTAGAGATTGCAGGCTTCTAGTGGTGTCAAACGCAGAAGGTCCTACGTCCGCATCACCGGCCGGTACTGCCGCTCGCTCAGCCCGTAGGTCCACGCCACGCCCTCGCGCGGAGTGCGCACCGTGGGCGGCACCTGCAGGAAGTAGCGCTTGTGCGTGCCGTCCGGCTCGGGGGTGCCGTTGATCACCTCCACCGCGGCCCACGCCTCCCAGCGCCAGCGCTGGCGCCAGAGGATGCCGGCATCGTCCTCCGTGATCCGGTGCGCCCCGCCCTCCTCGATGAAGCGCTGCGGCGTCATGATGTCGATCATGCAGCGGCGGATCTGCGGGTCGTGGGCGGCATCGATGGCGCGCACGTCGATGGTGTCGGGACGCTCGATCAGCCGGCCCGGAACGATGATGCCCTTCCAGGCATGGACCGCGGTGCCGGTGCCGAAGCGCAGCGCCGGGCCGTCCGCCGCATGCAGCCGGCCGTTGGCATCGCAACGGATGAGCGTCGGCCGGCGGATCAGCCAGCAGATGCGCTCGTGCGGGGCCATCCAGCAGGCGCTGCGGGCGAGCTCCCACAGCCCTTCCGCCGGCCCGGTCTGGCGCACCAGCCCGCACACGTCGTGGAGGTACTGGAGCGCGCCGAGCCACGCCGCCGACTGCAGGCTGAAACCGCTGCCGGCGAAGGTGGCCCGTGTCCGGCGCCGCGTGAAGAAATCGATGAACCGCAGCGGCAGGATGGGCAGCGCCCGCTCCCCCAGCCGCAACAGCGCCTCGTCGGTCGTAGTGCAGAACTGGGGCAGGCGCGCGAGCCCAGGCTCGGCAGTCAGCGCCATGCGCACGCTGAGCGCGATGGCCCGATCGACGGCCAGCTCGGCCTTGCGCCGCACGGCATCGACGAGCGTCGAGCGCACGCTCTCGCCGACGGCGTGCCGGCGCTTGGACCAGGAGACGGCCAGCTCGGCCGGTCCGTCCTCCCAAACGATCTCGCCGGGCGCCACCAGGCCGGCGGCGGCGTAGGCTTTCTCCACGGCCGACCGCGCGACCGCTTCGTCGGGTGGGGAGGTGGACTGCCGCAGCGCATTCCACCGCGCCCCGTAGACGGCCAGCTCAGCGCGCTGCCAGTCCGCCAACGCGCCGACCTCGGTCCGCAACTCAGTCCGCAACAATGACGGCGTCCCTCGGCTCGAGCTCGCGCTGGCGCCGCACGCGGTACGTGCCCTCGCCCAGGGCGATCGGCGCATGCTCCTGATGCTGGATCGTGGCCGGCCCGCCTTCCACCTTGACGTGGCCGATGTAGAGTCCGCCCGGTACATCGCGGGCGAGCGCGTCGTCGCGGAACATCGTCACGCGCTCGAAGATGGCGTGGCGGTGTCCGGTCAGTTCACCCTCGGCGAGAACCGTGGCGCCGGAAGCGTCGGGCGACAGCATGGTCCCTGAAGGACAGATGTCATCGACACGCTCGATAAGCAAGTCGCCCTGGGCGTACATCACAGTCATGGTTTGGCTCCTCTACCGACATCGCTACTGCACAACGCAGCCCTACCTTCAGAGGCCAACCACCCTCGAATCGTTCCGTCCCCTCCCCCACAAAAGCAGTCGCGCCTGCCCCGGTTATCGCCTGTCTGTTAACGCGATCGCCAATGCCCCACCGGACGGTGCCGGCGTGGTCGCTCCGGAACCTGCGGGGCAGCAAATGCCTGCGGCTCCACAGGAAAGCGTTGGCCTACCTAGCATGTTAGGAGCCCAATTCATTTTGGCAACTTTGTGGAAGGTTAGCGGCCGGACGCGAGCCATGCACTCCTGCCGTGGCCTGAGCACCGAAGCTGCGTTTCAGCGCACGGCGATTTGATCGGTTGAGATTGCCCTGGATTTGTGCGGATAGTGTTTCGGGCGGGGTTGAGGGATCTCAGATAAGGTTAAGACGGTGAGCGACTCGCACGACGAAGGCGCCAACGGCCTCACTATGCCCAACCTCCAGGCAGAGAGCCTCTCCAGCACCTCCAGGAGACAGAAGCCGCCCGCCCGGTCGGGCAGCGGCGCTGCCGGCCAGGAGCTGCGCTCGGCGGCCCGCACCCTCGACCTCGAGTGCGAGGGGCTCAGCGCCCTCAGGGCGGCGCTCAACGACGGTCTCGGGGAGACGTTTGCTGCCGCCGTCGCCACCATCGCCGCTGCTTCAGGCCGAGCGATCGTGACCGGGATCGGCAAGAGCGGCCTCGTGGGCCAGAAGGTGGCGGCCACTCTCGCCTCCACGGGCACTCCAGCATTCTTCGTGCACCCCACCGAGGCCAGCCATGGCGATCTCGGCATGATCAAACCCGAGGACGTGATCGTCGCCCTGTCCTGGTCGGGCGAAAGCGTGGAGCTCGGCACCGTCGTCACCTACTCGCGCCGCTTCAAGGTGCCGCTCATCGCCATCACCTCGCGTGCCGGCTCGACGCTCGCCCGCCAGGCCGACGTGGTGCTGGCCCTGCCGCAGGCGAAGGAGGCCTGTCCGCACGGGATGGCGCCCACCACCTCCACCACCATGCAGATCGCCATCGGCGACTGCCTGGCCATCGCGCTGCTGGAGCGCCGGGGCTTCACCGCCCAGGACTTCAAGGTGTTCCACCCCGGCGGATCGCTGGGGGCGCAGCTCAAGTTCGTGTCCGACATCATGCACAGGGGCGACAGCCTGCCGCTGGTGCCGCTCGGCAGGACCATGGCCGAGGCGATCGTGACCATGACCGAGAAGAGCTTCGGCTGCCTCGGCGTGGTGGACGCCAAGGGCCGGCTGGCGGGGATGATCACCGACGGCGACCTGCGGCGGCACATGGGGCCGGGCCTCCTGCAGGCACGCGTCGAGGACATCATGACGAGGAAGCCCAAGACGCTGCCGCCCGACACGCTGGCGTCGGCGGCGCTGGAGCAGATCAACTCGTTCCGGCGCGGCGATGCCAGCCGCCTGCCCGGCATCACGCAGATGTTCGTGGTGGAGAGGGGCAAGCCGGTCGGCATCCTGCACGTGCACGACCTCCTCCGCGCCGGCGTGGCCTGAGGAGGAATTCGCCCACCCCCAACCCCTCCACACAAGGGGGAGGGGAACCCCCTCGCGGCTGTAGGGATCGTCCCGCCGCCTCACTTCCGAACCGCGCCGCCGCATGCTACAAGCCGCGCGGCGCCGCAAGGCGCTCCAGGAAGGGCGGTGCCGGCCAAGAAGCCGGCGCGCCGTCG
>DATMZP010000440.1:0-7547 GCA_035573595.1 Hyphomicrobiaceae bacterium | reverse complement strand
CCTCCCCGACCTGCGGGGTGTTGTCGTCGATGGTGGGTTGGCCGACGGGGTCGTTGTTGACGCCGAACACGGCCACCGCGCTGCCGTCGCCGAACTGCAGCCGTTCGACGTTGATGAGGCGGTCGATGCCGTCGCGGCCGGCGACATTGTCGATCACGGTGACAAAATCGTCCGCCGTGCCGCGCTCGCCGTCGGCGCCGCTGTCTTGGATGACGGTGTATTCGCTCTGGCCGCCGCTGAATATGGCCGTGTCGAAGGAGGCGTCGCCGCTCAGGATCTCGCGCACGATCACCAGCTGGCCGGGGTTGATCTCGCCCGACAGCATACGCGGTATGAGATCCGCGATGCTATCGACGCTGAACAGCTCCGACCCGGTGCCGTCGGCGTTGGCACGCACGCTGACCCGCACGTTGAGCCAGCTGTCGCCGTCGATGATGTCGTCGCCGCCGCGCCCCTCCAGCAGGTCGCTGCCTGAGCCGCCCAGGATGATGTCGCCGGTCGCGAACCGGCTGGCCCCCGGTCCCAGCGTGCGGTTGAGCAGCTCCTGCAGCCCGTCGATCAGGGCTATGCCCTCCGCATCCAGCGCGTTGTTGAGCGGGCCGGCGATGTCGATGTCGGCCGCTTCGGCGTTGCTGCCGCGCAGGATGTCGCTGAAGGCCGAGCCGGACAGGCCCTCCACGTCGGCGAAGCGATCCTGCGTGCCCTGCACCGACGGCGCCACCGGCGGCTCGACGAAGTCGTTGACCTCCAGGTCGGCCTTGACCCCGCGGGTGTCGTGCTCGTAGCTCGCCCAGTCGAAGCCGCCGCCGCCGCCGAAGTGGTCAGGCCCATCGGAGCCGACCATGATGTCGACGCCGCCCTCGCCGTCCACCTCGTCGAAGCCGGTGCCTGTGATGAACACGTCGTGGCCGATGACCGGACTCGCTTCCTGCGGATCGAAGTTGTCGCCGCCGGCGCCGTCGGAGGTGCCGACCTCGATCCAGTCGTCGCCCTCGTTGCCGAGCGTCGGCAGGTTCAGCGGGGCACCGTAGATGAAATCGTTGCCGGCGCCGCCGAAGGTGGTGGAGATGTCCTCGCCGGTAATGATGAAGTCGTTGCCGAAGCCGCCGATCAGGATGTTGAGGCCGTTGCCGCCCTGGATCACGTCGTTGCCGGCGTTGCCCTTGATGACATCGTCGCCGCCCACGTCGGTGATGATGTCGTCGCCGTCGCCGCCCTGGATCTGGTCGTTGCCGTAGCCGCCCTCGATGCGATCGTTGCCGCCGTCGCCCCAGATCGTGTCGTCGCCGATGCTGGCGATCAGGATGTCGCTGTTGTCGGTGCCGCCCAGCACGACATGGTCGTCGCCGGTGTATTCCAGGTAATTGGAGTCCGAGCCCACGGTGGCCGGGTCGTCGCGGATGACCAGCGGCTCCAGCGGATTGGGATTGTCGCTGACCGGGTCGTCGCGGCCCTCGGCGCCGAGGCCGGTGAACTGCTTGCTCTGGTCCACCTCCAGGATGAAGGCGGGCGTGGAGAATACGTCGGCCGGCAGATGGGTGGCATCGGTGTTCGCCATGATGAGGGCGGCGAACGTGTTGTTCTCCAGCTCGGTCAGGAAATTGAGGCCGGCAAGGCGCGACAGGTAGTAGAGCCGGTCGCCGTTCTGCAGGGCCTCCAGCTGGGTCTCGAACACGAAGTTGAAGGTGGAGCCGAGCATGCCGCCGAACGGCATGATCTTCTCGGCCAGGCCGCCGATCCAGAAGTCGATGTCATCGACGCCGGTGACGGTCACGCCGTCGACGTTGGCGTAGATGCCGGTGCCGCTGAGGAACGCCAGGCGGTCGGCCTCGTCGGCGAGGAAGGTGCGTTCCTCCGCAGTGCCCGCATTGATGACAGCGCTGCCGCCGAACACCAGCGCGTCGGCCACGGCGCGCTTCTCGGCCAGGGTATCCACGTCGGCCGCGGTAAGCCCGGCGTGGGTGCCGTAGGCGGCGATGAAGTTGACGAGCGACTCGGGGTGCTCGATGCCCTGCATGAAGTCGATCCAGCTCTCGTAGGGCTTGAGATCGCTGTCGACGGTCAGGTCGTAGAACTCGCGCCGCGCCGCGTTGAGCGACGGCACGCCGGTGTCGCGGGCGCGCGCGAGGTTGATGGCGGCGAGGTCGAGCGGCAGGCCCAGCAGGTTGTTGCGCAGGGCCTCGGTCTTGAACTCGTCGATCTCGTTGCCGACCTGGCGCGTGGTCCCGCGCACGATGGCGCCGGCGGCCTCCTCAGCGGTCAGCGTGCCGTTCTCGTTGAAAGCGAGCGGGTTGAGGAACGCCTCGATCAGGCCGATCTCGCTCGACGCGAAGTTGGGATCGAGCCGGTCGATCTCGTCGAGCAGCATGGAGTGGCCGAAGCGGTAGACCACGTGCGCGAACTCGGCGAGGATCGCCGGGTTGAGCTGCGTCGCGAAGCCTTCCGGGGCCAGGAACTCGTCGACGTTGGGCTGGATCTTGCGGGCGAACTCCTCGAACACGAGGTGCTGGTACTGCATCTCGGTGCCGAACTTGGCGGCCTGGAACAGGCGCTCGCCGTTCCACTGCAGCGCGTCGATCTCCGCCTGCGAGACCGGGAATGTCGTGAGCTGGGCGTCCGCATCCAGCCACTGGTTCAGGAACGCCACGTCGCCCGTTGCCAGCGCCACCTGCTTGGAGTGCTCCACCAGCCGGTTGTGCTCGGAGTGGAAGACGTGGTGGACGGCGGTGAGGCCGATGTTCTCGTTGACGCGTCCGTCGCCGGCCATGAAATGCGCGTCGAGCAGCTCGTTGTCGTAGGTGGCGGGGTCGCCGTCATCGCCGATCTCGTTGTCGGCGTCGGCGGTCAGCAGCGCCCCGGTGACGGAGTCGAACGGATTGGCGGAGTGGGCGATGTCGGCGAGGAACATCTGGCCAGTGCGCACCGCATTGGTCAGGTCGATCGGCGCCGCCGGGTTGCCTTCGACGAGCTCGTCGTCCTCGGTGCCGGGCAGCCCGTCCGGCCCCACCATCACGACCTGCGGGAAACCGTTGGGCCCGCGGATGAAGTTGCCGTAGGCGTCGGTGGCCAGCAGCGGCACGTTGCCGACGTCAGCATCCGTGAGGTCGATGCCGAGCAGGTCGCGGGCCTGCGCCTTGAGCGTGGCCCAGGTCGACATGCCGCCAAGATCGACGTCATCGCCGTTGCCGAACACGCCGTCGACGAGGTCGCGGTTGGTGAGCAGATTGCCAGTGGCCACCGGCGCGCCGTCGCGCAGCTCGTAGGCGCGCAGGAACACCTGGTGCGAGGGATGCGAGCTGTAGGTCTGGTTCTGGTCGACGAACGGCGAGGTCTGGTTCAGGTGCTCGGTCGTGTCGTCGTCGGTGCCGAGAATGCCGTCGGCGCCGGGGCCGGCATAGGTCGTGGCCCGGGTCACGATCATGAACTGCGAGCCGGCCGGCACCTCGTCGCCCGTGCCCGGAGCGCCGTCGGGACCCAGTGTCACCAGCGGGTCGTCCGCCTGCAGCGGCACGAACACGAAGCCGTTGCCGCCCTTCTGCACCAGGTCGAGGCCGTGATCGAAGAACTGGCCGAAGAACACGAACCACTGGTTGAACGGCGCCGACAGGCCGGCGTCGGGAGCCACGTTGTCGAACGAGAAGTCGGCGATGTCGTCCGTGGTGCCCGTGACGCCGTCCAACCCGGCGCGGACGCGCAGGATCGAGACGCCGTCGTTGAGCTGGTCGTCGCCGGTGCCCCAGATGAGGTCCGCACCGGCGGAGCCCGCGACCGCCACGGCGGCCGGGTTGTTGCTGGTCTGGTCGGCGATCAGGTTGGAGATGATGCGCGGGTCGGCGTCGACCACGTTGCCGCCCGCCCCGTAGTCGGTATTGGTCTCGCCGGCGAAGGTGTCGCCGTCCGCATCGTCGCGGTATTGGGGGTCGAGCAGCCGCAGGAACAGCTGGTCGGAGGCGCCGAAGCTCTCGTTGCCCGGCACCAGGTTGTTGAAGGAGCCGTCGACCGTCCGCAGCCCCCAGGGCACGAACGCGTTGGGGATCAGGTTCACGAGGTCGGCGCCATTGGCGTCCGCCTCGGCGATCAGGATCTGCTGCAGAATGAACTCAAGATCGGACCTGATATAGGTGACGGACATCGTTTCCCCCTAGAGACGTCGGACCTGCTGCGAGGCAGACGATCGGCTCTTCGATCATCGAATAGGCGGTTGCTGCCTGCTAGATGGACTGAAGCCTCGCAGTCCGCACCGCCGTATCCGACCTTGGGGAAATTTCAGTCAGCCAGCGGACAGAATTACCGGCCGGTTTAAGGATGGGTCTGACCGTCCAGCTCCAGGCGCATTCGCTGGGCCTCGACAGTGGCCTCGACGCGGTTGCGCACACCCATCTTGCGGAAGACCTGGGTGAGGTAGTGCTTCACGGTCCTCACGTTCATGCCGAGGCTGCGCGCGATCTCCTGGTTCGTCAGCCCCCTGGCGATGTAGCCGAGGATGCGCCTGTCGCGCGCGGTGAGACCTACGTCCTCGGCCCTGTGCGGCGCCAGCGGCCGGCCCTTGCCGCGCATCAGCAGCCGCGAGGCCAGCGCGGGCGTGACGTAGGGCTCGCCGCGATGGATGGCCTCGACCGCGCTCACCAGCTCGGGACCGCCCACCTCCTTGAGGATATAGCCATGCACGCCCATGCGCAGGGCGTCCGCCACGTCCTCCTCGTCCTCAGAGGCGGTGAGGACGATCACCTTCAGGCTGGGGCGCAGGCGCAGCACTTCCCCCGCAACGCCGATGCCGTCGCCTGGAACGGCGATGTCCAGGAGCAGGACGTCGGGCTTTCCCTTCAGCACCGTGCGAGGCGCCTCATCGGCAGTCCCGCCCTCCGCCACCACCACCAGCCTGGAGCCTGCCACGGCATTGACGAGCCCCTGCCGGTAGAGCGGGTGCGGATCGACCACGGCCACCTTGATGCGGTCGCCAATCGCCCCAGACGACGCCGGCCGTGACCGGCCGCGCACAGGCTCACCCGCCGAGTCGGTGCTGCTGGCGGTGCTCGTGCCCCCCGCTCGTGACGAGCCGTTCTGTGACCGAGGCGCCGAAGGCCGCTCCATCTATCCTCGCTGATGTCCCAGTCCACCGCCCGCCGTCTGCCGCCCGCCGTCTGCCGGCTCGCACGCGGCACCGCGCTGGCCGCGCCGCTTCGACATCTGCAGGGCCGGGGAAACAGGTCGCTTGCACCGCTTGCGAAGTTAGCCGCCGCGCGCAGCGGTGGAAAGTAGCACGAGGTCGGATCGTTGCGGTCGGACCAAAGGGCAAGGAGGTCGGATGTGGTCCAATGCGCAGTGGGTCAGCCGCGAAGCGAGCGACGGCGGGCGCGTCTGCCGTGGCGGGTTGCGGCCCTTCGGACCCAAGCCACCCTGCGCGCGTGGCTATCGCACGCCGGCCTGGAGCGGCAGACCGATCGTCAGGGAGATGGGGCCGCCCTCGCGGTCGTCGCGGGCGATGACGATCTCGACCAGGCTGGGCAGTGCGTCGGTGCGGGGCCAGGCGGTGTGCCACGCCGGGTCGGACCTCAGGGCTCCGCGGCCGAAGTAGCGGAATGACACGGTACGGACGTTCCGTAAAAGATCGTACCGCTCGGGGGGCCGCTCCAGCGCGGAGTCGCTCAGCAAGGGCAGATGGGGGGCGAGCCTGACCACGAGGGTGCGCTGACCGGCACCCGCGCCCGCGGCGGCTTCGAGAGTGTAGCGGTAGAGGCCCGTTCCAGCCGGGCCGTTGGGTGCCGGAGCCACGAAGCTCATGCTGTCGCCGGCGCCCGAGAAAAGCGCGCGCACCATCCCGGCCTTGCGCTGCTCGTAGAGCGGCATCGCCTCCGCCAGCCGCGCCCGCAGAAAGGTTTCGACCATGTCGGCGGCAGCCACCTCGTCGAGCCTGGCCGTGGCGTCCCAGGTGCTCCGCGCGTAGCGCAGGCCGCCGGCGAGCAGGGTGAGCAGGAGCGCCAGCAGCACCAGCGAGACCAGCACCTCGATGAGGGTGAAGCCGGCATCGGGACGACCCTGCATGCCGCGCCGGGGCTGCCAGACTGTCATGGCCGGACTGTCATGGCCGGGCCGCGAGCCTCAGGGTCTTGAGCTCAAGCGAGCGGGCTGACTGCAGGAGCCCGCCCCGCCACGTCACGGTCACGCTCACCCAGTACCCCGCGATCCTCCCGGCGCGGCCGCCGCCGTCGGGCGCACTGGCGCCCGGGGCACCCGGGGGAGGGCGGTAGAGCTCGACCCGCCGGACCCACGCGAAGCCGTCCGGCGTCCTGCCCCGCGCCTCACCCTCCTGCAGCCGGGTCTCGACGCCGGCGGTGGCCAGCTGCGACTGCGCCAGCCGCACGGCCCCTTCCTCGGCCCAGGCGGTCTGCGCCCCGCGCCAGGCGAGCATCACGCTCTGGTGCACCACGACGTAGCCGGCGACGAAGATGGTGAGCGCCACCAGCGTCTCGATAAGCGTGAAGCCGGAGGTGGACTCGCTGTCGCGCATCGCCTACCTCGCCTGCAGGCGCACGTCGCCGGTCAGCCAGTCGACGCGGATGGCCGCGCTCACCCGGCCGTCGTCGAGGACGACCCTGGCGCCGCTGGTGCTGCCGTCGGGGAAGAAGCGGATGCGGGCCATGCCGGCGCCGACGCGCTCGCTCGCGGGCACCGTGAGGTCCAGGGCGATGCGCTGCGGGAGCTGCCGCGGCGCCACGACACCCTCGGCCCAGTAGCGGCGGCCGTCGACATCGATGGTAAGCACGCGCTCCGTGTTGGTCTCGCGGGCGGCGGCGCGGGCGGAGCGCAGGTTGGCAGCCAGCTCGTAGCCGGCGCTGCGAACCGCCATGCCGAGCCGCGCGGAGTTGAGCGACGGCGCCACCAGGGCGAGAGCCAGGGCGAGAATGCCCATGACCACCAGCAGCTCCAGCAGGGTGAAGCCGTCCTCGCGGGCTGCGACCCGCCGGTGCGGGGCGGCCCTCATCGCAGCGCCAGATCGTTGACGCTGGCGATGGCCCCCATCACCGACAGGAGGAGGCCGCCGACCAGCGCGCCCATCGCCAGGGTGAGGATGGGCGTCAGCAGGCTCGTCAGGCGACCGAGCTGGCGCTGCAACGCCAGCTCGTAGATGCTGCCGACGCGGTCCAGCATGGCGTCCAGCTGTCCGGTCTGCTCGCCCACGGCGGTGAGCCGCAGGGCCAGCTCCGGGAAGAGACCCGCGCGGCCGAGCGCCCCGCTCAGCGTCGCGCCCTCCTTCACCTCCGCGGCGCACGTGCGCAGGGCGCTGGCCATGGCGCGGTTGCTCAGCACGTCGCCGGCGATCTGCAGCGCCTGCAGCATCGGCACGCCGTTGCGGAGCAGTGTGGCGAGCGTGCGGGTCATGATGGCGGTCTGGCCGTTCTCGACCAGGCCGGCCACGAGGGGCATCCGCAGGAGCTGGCGGTCGCGCCACAGCCGCCAGCCGGCGCTGCGGGAGAGGGCCACGAGACCGACGGTGGCAGCGGCGACAACCGTAACGCCGAGCAGCCAGTGCGACGCCAGCGCCGCCT
>DATMZP010000439.1:0-2381 GCA_035573595.1 Hyphomicrobiaceae bacterium | reverse complement strand
AGGTGATAGGCGCCGTTCAGCATGTCCAGCCCGCGCGCATAGCAGGAGTAGGTGTGGAATATTTGGCCGTCCGCGCCCTTGATGAACACGCTCACCCCCGGCGCCTCCGACGACCCGAACCCGCCAGCCTTGTAGTTGTAGACCGCCGTCGTCTGCTCCTCGGGCGTGAAAGAGACGTGGTAGTCGCGATTAAAGTCGTTGCCGTAGGACGACACCCACTTGAAGTTCCAACCCATGCGCTGCCTGTAGCTCTCCAGTTTCTCAAGTGGCGCGCGCGAGATCGCCACCAGCGATACGTCGCGGTGGCTCAGATGCACCTCGGTGCTGTTGTAGTTGTCCGCCCAGAACGAGCAGCTCGGGCAGCCTTCCTCCCAATCTGGCCCGAACATGAAATGATAGACCAGGAGCTGGCTTCGCCCGGCGAATAGGTCGGCCAGCGTTTGCTTGTCGCCGGGCGCCTCAAACTCGTAGGTTTTGTCAACTTTCACCCACGGCAGCCGGCGTCGCTCCTGGCTCAGGGCGTCATGCTCTCTCGTGAAAGCCTTCTCCTTGGCCAGCAGGGCCTTGCGCGCGGCAAGCCACTCGTCTCGAGACACGACCTGATGCGACATGTGCGATCTCCTAGCAAAGACTGTCGTCGCTTTCGACCCATTGCTCAGGCGCAGCGCATGGAAACGACCGGCGGCAGGCGCGCTGCGATGGTGCGCCAGCTGCGGCCGCCGTCGGCTGAACCAAACACCTCTCCGCTCTGGACGCCGAAGTAGAGGCCGAGCGGATTGGCCCCGTCGGTGCAAAAAGCCTGGCGCAGCACGGTGAGATAGGCCTTGGACTGCGGCAACCCCTCCTCGAGCGCGCGCCAGCTGCCGCCCCGGTCACGCGTTTCATAGACGCGGACCTTGCCGCCCGGCGTCACCCGATCCATGTCGGACGTCAGCGGGATCACGAAGGCGCGGTTGGGGTCGTGCACATCGATTGCCAGCGGAAAGCCGAAGTCGGACGGCAGACCGCGATCAGTGCCGATGTCGATCCAGCTTTCGCCGGCGTCATCGGAGCGATAGACGCCGCCGTGAAACTGCATGTAGAGCGTCGAGGGCTGCTGTGGCGCGCGCTCGATGTGGTGGACGCAATGCGCGTGCGTGTCGGCCCGCGCCTCCTCCGGCAGATAGCGCGGCACCAGCCCCTTGACCCCGCGCCGCCAGCTATTGCCGCCATCGTCCGTCAGCCAGACGCCGCCGGCCGAGATGCTCACCGCCAACCGGTTGCGATCGCCGGGCCACGGACAGATCGCGTTGAGGCACATGCCGCCGGCGCCCGGGTTCCACTGCGCCCGCTCGGGCACGTCCCACAAAGCTTGCACCAGCGCCCAGGTCTTGCCTCCGTCACCGCTGCGGAACAGCGCCGCCGGCGCCACCCCGCACCACAGCTCGCCGTCGCCGACGCCGGGCTCGATCACCCAGATGCGCTCCACCGCCGCATTGAGCGAGGTCGGGAACGCCGGCCCTTCCGCCTGCTGCCAGGCACCGGTCGGGTCGTCGGCATAAAAGAGATGCGGGCCGAACTGGCCGTGCGTGACGCCGGCGAGATAGCGCCCGCTCCTCCGATCGCGCATCGCGAACTCCACCACCTCGCCCGGGAAGGCGCGCGCCGCGATCTCGAACGCGCCTTTGCCGCCCCCGCCACGCGGCTTGCGCAGCACGAACAGACCTTTCCTGGTCCCCACCAGCAGTTCGCCCATGTCTCACCCTCCGGAGATGGCGGCAACGATATGCAGCTCGTCGTCGTGCCCGAGCACGGCGTCCAGCCCCACGGCTCTGCCCCGCAGGAACAGCTTCACGTGCCGGCGCAGCGTGCCGCGCTCGTCGACCACCCAGCCGCGCAGCGGCGGATAGGCGGCCTCAAGCGCGCTCAGCACGGCGCCCGCGGTGTCGCCGCCGATTTCGACGGCGCCCAGCCCGCCGACGTGCTGTTGGATCGAGCCGGTCAGGATCACGCGAGGCATCACGCGGCCACGGCGTTCTTGGCGTCTTCAATGTCAAGCTTGCCCATCTGGTGTTAGTTAGCTGTAGTTGGTTACGACGTGAGGAAGTGTTCGAGCTTGTCGAGCGTGCCGGTCCAGCCGCGCTTGTGGCCGTCGCGGGCCTTGTCGTCGAAGAACTGCTCGTGGTGCAGGGTGAGCAGGGCGCCGTCCCCATCCCTGGCCACGCTGACGGTGACAAGCGACTCCCGCTCCGGCGTCGAATGCCAGGCCCAGGTGAAAACCAGCCGCGTGTTGGGCACTACCTCGCGATAGACGCCGCCGACCTCGTGATATTCGCCGTCCCCGGTCTTGAAGCTGATGCGGTAGCGGCCGCCCGGGCGCACGTCCATTTCCGCCCGCACCG
>DATMZP010000438.1:0-10102 GCA_035573595.1 Hyphomicrobiaceae bacterium | reverse complement strand
GCGCTGAAGTTCGTCAAGCGCGGCAGCGAGGAGCTGGCCGAGGGGCGGGTGGCACCGGCCCGCCTCCTGTTCGAGCGGGCCGCCGAGATGGGCCTGTCCCAGGCAGCGATGGCGCTCGCCGCAACCTACGATGCGCTCGAGCTGAACCAGCCGCACCTGCGCAACGTCCTGCCCGATCCTGCCGAGGCCAAGCGCTGGTACGAGCGCGCCCAGGCGCTCGGTGCCGCCGAGGCCGACGCGCGGCTGCAGAGGCTGGGCGCGAGATAGCGGTCCGGCCGCCGCCGAGATGATCGCGACGCTGACGAAGGCGGCCACCGCCGAGGCCCTGCAGGCCTAGCACCAAGCCATGTCAGAGTCTCGGGTCCTCGGCATCATGCGCGTGCCCGATCGCCCTGCGCAGCTGCCGATCGAGCTTGTCGCAGTCGACGATGACCTTCTGGGAATGGATGGCCTTGACCGCGCCGAGCGGGATCGTGAAATCGCCGGCATTCTCGACGTAGACGACCAGTTCCGGTCTCCCGTGGGGCCTGACCTCGCGAATAGCACCGAAGGGCTTGTCGTCATCAGAGACGAACACCTCGAAGCCCTCCTGGATTGGCTCATCGGCCATCGGCGTCTCCTCCACGCTGGCGCAACTGTCCTGGCGCAACCGGGCCCCGGTAAACCGTCTTACGCGAAGCGGCGGCGGAAGGCAAAGACTGACGGACGCTCGGCCCGCTTCAGCCCCTCATCGGATATGGTAGGGCGATACAGAACGTCTGTATGAAGTTTATCAGCGGAGCAACAGAAGCGCCAGCGGTGGGCCTGCCAGGCAGAGGGCGTAGAGACCGTAGACGCCGGCGGCGTGGCGCAGGCGCACCGCCAGCCTCTCCTCCCACTGTCCGCGCCGGGTCATGAGGTAGTCGATGCGCGCATGGTTGAAAGGGCAGCCGCGCACGATGTCGTTGTAGCGGCGGCGGATGTCCTGCACGACGTCGGGGTCGCGTGCGTCGGCGAGGCGCAGCTCCTGCAGCAGGTCGTTCACCTCCAGAGCGCACGCGTGCATGTGGTGCGCCTTGATCTTGTAGTCGTTCATGGACTCGATCAGCGCCAGCACCATGGTGCAGATCGACGACATGATGGATACCAGCGTGATCAGCCGGTTGGCGGCATCGCTGAGACTGGCCGCGTACACCGCCTGCCACACCGACAGGCCCACGAAATAGAGCGATACGACGGACAGCGCCACCACCGATACGAGCTGCTTGCGCTCCAGCCGCTCGGCCGCGTTGAAGCGTGCGGCCTTGAGCGTGTGCATGGTGCGCACCAGCTGGTCCACGGACGGCGGCCCTGCCGTGCCGCCCATCGGCGGCGGACGCCGACGACGCGTCGCATCCTCCAGGGCAAGGATGCGCGGGCTGGTGCGCACTTGCGTGCTGAGATCGGCCATGAGGGCACAGCTCTGCTGTGGGACTGAGCGCACCAGCTAGCGCGATTCGGTCCATGGGGTCAGACCCTGCGGGCCCCTGCGGGTCAGACCCCTGGGGATCGGATGGGGACCGGAGGCAATCGAAAAGGATCGGCCCCAATCGGCCCCTGACTTGCGCCCCGCTCCCCGCCATCGTAACACCGGCGGCTGTAGCGCCAACCCGCCCGCCGCATGCCGCCACCCCTCCTCCAGCTCTCCGATATCCGTCTCACCTTCGGCGGCGCGCCCCTGCTCGAAGGCGTGGAGCTGTCCGTCTCGCTGGGAGAGCGGGTGTGCCTCGTGGGCCGCAACGGCTCGGGCAAATCGACGCTGCTCAGGATCGCCGCGGGCCTCGTCGAGCCGGACGGCGGCGAGTGCTTCGTCCAGCCCGGCGCCGTGGTCCGCTATCTGCCCCAGGAGCCCGATCTCTCGGCCTTCCCCACCACGCTGGCCTATGTTGAAAGCGGCCTCGGCCCGGCCGACAATCTGCACCAGGCCCGCTACCTACTGGACCAGCTCGGCCTCACCGGCGAGGAGAGCCCGGCCAGCCTCTCCGGCGGCGAGGCGCGCCGCGCCGCGCTGGCGCACGTGCTGGCGCCGGACCCCGACATCCTCCTCCTCGACGAGCCCACCAACCACCTCGATCTGCCCGCCATCGAGTGGCTGGAGACCCGGCTCGCCCAGCAGAAGGCCGCCCTGGTGCTGATCTCCCACGACCGGCGCTTTCTCACCAGCCTGTCGCGCGTCACGGTCTGGCTCGACCGCGGCCGCACCCATCGCGCCGAGACCGGCTTCGCCGGCTTCGAGGCCTGGCGCGACCGGCTGCTGGAGGAGGAGGAGACCGCCCAGCACAAGCTCGACCGCAAGATCGTCCGCGAGGAGCATTGGATGCGCTATGGCGTCACCGCCCGGCGCAAGCGCAACGTGCGGCGCGTCGCCGAGCTGGCCGCCCTGCGCCAAGTGCGGCGCGAGCATCGCAAGGCCGCCGGCAAGGCCGAGATGGCAGCCAGCGCGGCCGACACGTCCGGCGCCCTCGTCATCGAGGCCACGGGCCTCGCCAAGGCCTTCGGCGAGCGGATCATCGTGAAGGACCTGTCGGTCCGCGTCATGCGCGGCGACCGCATCGGCATTGTCGGCCCGAACGGCAGCGGCAAGACGACGCTGGTGAACCTCCTCACCGGCGCGCTGGCGCCCGACAGCGGCACCGTCCGGCTCGGCGTCAACCTCGCCATGTCGAGCCTCGACCAGCGCCGCGACAGCCTCGACCCCGGCTGGACCCTCAGCGAGGCCCTGACGGGCGGGCGCGGCAACACCGTAACCGTCGGAGGACAGACGAAGCACGTCATCGGCTACATGCAGGACTTCCAGTTCTCGCCCCAGCAGGCCCGCACCCCGCTGTCCGCTCTTTCCGGCGGCGAGCGCGGGCGGCTGATGCTGGCCCGGGCGCTGGCCAGGCCCTCCAACCTGCTGGTGCTGGACGAGCCCACCAACGACCTCGACCTGGAGACCCTGGACGTGCTGGAGGAGCTGGTCGGCACCTACACCGGCACGGTCATCCTGATCAGCCACGACCGCGACTTCCTCGACCGCGTGGTGAACGCAGTGCTGGCGTCCGACGGCGACGGCCGCTGGATCGAGTACGCCGGCGGCTACTCCGACATGCTGGCCCAGCGCGGCGCCGACCTCGCCGGCCGCCGGACGCAGAAGGCCCGGCCCGGCCCGGCAGGCCGGCCCGCGGGCGCTCCGGCGGCCCCGAGCCCAACAAGACGCAAGCTCGGCTTCAACGAGAAGCACGCGCTGGAGACGCTGCCGAAGGAGATCGACGCCCTGGGGGGCCGCATCCGCGCCCTGCAGGCCCGGCTTGGCGACCCGTCCTTCTACAGCCGCGACCCCAAGGCCTTCGCCGAGGCCACCGCCGCCCTGGCCGCCGCGCAGTCGCGGCTGGCCGCGGCCGAGGAGCGATGGCTGGAGCTGGAGCTGCTGCGCGAGGAGATCGCCGGCGGCTGAATGTGGGGCGGGGACCGGGGTCAGACCCTTTTCGATATCCGCCGAGACTCAACCTCCAGGTGCGAGGAAAGGGGTCTGACCCCTTCAAAATCCCCTTCAAGATCGGTTGGGAAGCTGGCCGGCCGGTGCTAAGGTTCCGGTACGGGCGGCGACAAGCGCGGGATTTGCGGAGGGAGCGACCGTGTTCTTCAGGTCTGCGATGCGGTCTTTCCTGGGGTCGTTCAGCAATTTCTTTCTCTCCATCGTGCTCGGCGCCTTCGCCATGGGCACCTTCTGGTACTACTACCCCGACCAGTTCGTGCAGCTGCAACGCTCTGCCTCGGCCGTCCGCGAATTCATCGTGGCGCATTCCTGGTCGGCCCGCTCCGAGAGCATCTTCCGCTTCCTGCTGGAGGACCGCCAGCTCCTGCTGATCGCCTTCGTCCTGGCCATCCGCTTCCTGCTCGGCGTGCTTTTCCTGCCGTTTCGCGCCCTCGTCAGCCGCGAATAGGCTGGCGCAACCGCGCAAAGCTCGACATCGGGCCGGGGTGGACGCGATGTGCCTGCGCCTTTCGGCCGACCAGGCCCCGCCGCGCCCAGGCTTAAGCTTAACCGCTCCTTAAGGCCCCCACCCGTAGCTTCGCCTCCAGGCGGCAGGGCGCCGCCCCCAGATTGGGTCTGTTCACAGGGAGTCGCGCCGGGCGATGGGCATCTTCGATGCGGCACGGGCGCGAGACGGGGAGGGGCGGGCCCAGGCGCGGGCCCGGGCGGCGCGCCCGGGCGGCGCTGTGCCCGAGGCATCTCCCCCGCCACGCGCTCCGCGCCGGCCGCGCCGCCGCTTCCGCCTCTGGCGGCTTCTCTTGTCGGTGGTAGTCATCCCCATCCTGGTCGCGATCCTCGCCCTCATCGCCGCCTTCTCGCACTACTCCTCGACCTTCCCCGGCCCCCTGGTGCTGCGCCAGAAGGACGGTGCCCCGGTGGTGCGTGTGCTGGCCCGCGACGGCTCGGTGCTGGCCGAGCGCGGCGCCGCGCCCTACGTGCCCATCGACCTCATGCCGCGCCACCTGATCGAGGCGGCGCTCGCCATCGAGGACCGCCGCTTCTATTCCCACTGGGGCATCGACCCCATCGGCCTCTCCCGCGCCATCGCCACCAACCTCCGCACCGGCCGCGTGGTGCAGGGCGGCTCCACCATCACCCAGCAGCTCGCCAAGAACATCATCCTCAACTCCGAGCGCACGCTCTCGCGCAAGATCGAGGAGCTGATCCTCGCCCTGTGGCTGGAGATGCGGCTCAGCAAGCCCGACATCCTGGAGCTCTATCTCAACCGCGTCTATTTCGGCGCCGGCGTCTACGGCGTGGAGGCCGCCTCCCGCCGCTTCTTCGAGAAGGGTGCGCGCGAGCTCACGCTCGGCGAGGCCGCGGTGCTGGCGGGCCTCCTCAAGGCCCCCTCGCGCTACTCGCCGGCGTGGAACCCCAA
The DNA here is from genome assembly GCA_035573595.1 of Hyphomicrobiaceae bacterium. Taxonomy (GTDB): domain Bacteria; phylum Pseudomonadota; class Alphaproteobacteria; order Rhizobiales; family Hyphomicrobiaceae; genus AWTP1-13. The sequence continues at coordinate 5,189 of DATMZP010000438.1, read as the reverse complement.
TCTGGCGCGCGAGCGCGGGCAGATGGTGCTGGCCAAGATGGTGGAGGCCGGCTTCGTCTCGTCCGGCGAGGCCGAGGCCAACTCCACGGCGGAGGTGCGCTTCGCCGACTGGCATGTGATGCGCGGCGATACCGGGGTGGAGTACGCCGTTGAAGCCGCCCTCGACCAGCTGCAGATGCTGATCGGCGGCAACGACGGCGAGATCGTCATCGAGACCACCATTGACGCCAACCTGCAGCGCCGCGCCCAGCAGATCGTGCTCAACCTCCTCACCACCGAGGGCGGAGCGGTCGATGCCACCCAGGCGGCGCTGGTGCTGCTCGACTCTAAAGGTGGCATAGCCGCGATGGTGGGCGGCAAGTCGTATGCGGAGAGCCAGTTCAACCGCGCCTTGCGCGCGCGCCGCCAGCCCGGCTCGGCCTTCAAGCCCTTCATCTACCTGACCGCCCTGGAGAGCGGCCTCACGCCGGAGAGCGTGGTGAAGGACGCGCCCATCGTCCACAAGGGCTGGACGCCGCGCAACTTCGACGGCCGCTACAGCGGCTTCGTCACCCTGCGCGAGGCGCTCGCGCGCTCGCTCAACACCGCCGCGGTGCGGCTCGCCCTCACCGTGGGCGTCGCCAAGGCGGCGCAGACGGCGCACCGGCTGGGCATTACCTCCGAGCTGCGCCCCGACGCCACGCTGGCGCTCGGCACCTCCGAGGTGACGCTTTTGGAGCTGACGGGCGCCTACGGCGCGCTCGCCAGCGGCGGCCGGCTGATCGAGCCGCACATCGTCACCGTGATCCGCAGCGGCCGGGGCCGCGTGCTCTACCGCCGGCCGGGGCCGACGGCCGAGACCGTGGTGGCGCCGCAGCACGCCGGGGCGCTCAACGACATGCTCAACGCCGCACTGATCTTCGGCACCGGCCGCGGCGCCGCCCTGCCGCTGCATCCCGCCTGCGGCAAGACCGGCACCACCCAGGATTTCCGCGACGCCTGGTTCATCGGCTACACGGCGCATTTCACCGGCGGCGTCTGGGTCGGCAACGACGACCGCCGCCCCATGAAGCGCGTCGCCGGCGGCACCCTGCCCGCCAGGATCTGGCGCGAGGTCATGCTGCTGGCCCACGAAGGCCTGGAGCCGATGACCCTGCCCGGCACGGTACCGGCCTCGTCGGTGGCCATGGCGCCGGCGCCGGACACCGCGGCCCGGCCGGCACCGGAGGCTGCGGGGCGAACGGCGGCAGACCCTGCGCGCCGCAACGGCGCAGACCCTGCGGCTCCCGTCCCGTGGGCGTGGGCCAGGGGGCGCAGCGGCGAGTAGTGAAAGGCCGTCTGTCGACCCGTGGTGCAGCTCCCTCTCCACCGGAGAAGGCGGCGTGGGCATGGTCTGCCAGCCCCCCGATCCGGGAACCGTCGCCGGCTGTTAACGTTAACAACCGTCCGGGCAGTGTCCTCCGTGTCCTCCGGTCTCCGCCGTTCCCCGGGCGCCCCTTCGGTTGCGGGAAAGCGACCTGCGTCAGGTTGTTTGAGAGTGCACGGCGGTTCCCCTGAATAGGAGAACGCAATGTCGAGAATTGCGAGCTTGCTGATCCTTGGTGTGCTCCTGCTGGGCGCGGGAAGCATCGGGGCGAGCGCGTCGCCGCGCAGTGAATGGATGATCGGCCGCCCGCTGACGGCCGATCTCAATCCGGCGCAGTACAGCGACCGCGGTCGCTGCTTCAACACCTGCATCGCCGGGCGAATCTTCCGCCGGTGCCAGGTCGACGGCGAGGGCGAGAAGGAGAACTGCTGCAACCTGTCCTGCAACCGGCTCAACAACTGGTCCGCCGATTGAGCGCCGGCTCGCGGTGTCAGACCCTCCGGGTCCGACACGAAACGAGCGGATTCCCCTCCCCCTTGTGGGGAGGGGCTAGGGGTGGGGGGAACCCCGATATTCGAGGTTTGGGGATTCCCCCCCACCCTGTCCCTCCCCCACAAGGGGGGAGGGAACGCTGCGGTGCGTTCCGTTTCGTCAGCGAGCGATCGGCTGACACCGTGGCTGGAAACGATGTCAGACCCGGCGGGATGTCTTACCCGCCCGTCTGGGCGCGATGGCGCAGGTAGTGGTCGGCGAGCACGAGGGCCAGCATGGCCTCGCCGACGGGGACGGCGCGGATGCCCACGCACGGGTCGTGGCGGCCCTTGGTGGCGATCTCGGTCTCGTGGCCGAAGCGGTCGATCGTGCGGCGGGGACTGAGGATCGACGAGGTGGGCTTCACCGCGAACCGGGCCACGATCGGCTGGCCCGACGAGATGCCGCCCAGGATGCCGCCGGCATTGTTGGAGAGGAACACCGGCCGGCCGTCGTTGCCGATCCGGATCTCGTCGGCGTTCTCCTCGCCGGACAGCTCCGCCGCCGCCATGCCGGTGCCGATCTCCACACCCTTCACCGCGTTGATGCTCATGAGCGCCGCGGCGAGCTCCTGGTCGAGCTTGCCGTAGATGGGCGCGCCCCAGCCGGCCGGCACACCCTCCGCCACCACCTCGACGACGGCGCCCACCGAGGAGCCCGCCTTGCGCACCTCGTCGAGATAGTCCGACCAGGTCGCGACGATGCCGGGATCGGGCGAGAAGAACGGGTTCTTCTCCACCTCCTCCCACGACCAGCGGCTGCGGTCCACGGCATGCCGGCCGATCCGCACCAGCGCGCCGCGGATCGTCACCTCGGGGACGACCCGGCGGGCGACGGCACCGGCGGCCACGCGCATGGCGGTCTCGCGGGCGCTGGCGCGTCCGCCGCCGCGATAGTCGCGCACGCCGTACTTCTCCCAGTAGGTGAAGTCGGCGTGTCCGGGGCGGAACTTGTCTTTGATGTCCTCGTAGTCCCGGCCGCGCTGGTCGATATTGTTGATGACGAGGGAGATGGGCGCGCCGGTGGTGACCTGCCGGCCGTCCTCGTCGGCGAACACGCCCGAGAGAATGCGCACCGTGTCGGGCTCGCGCCGCTGGGTGGTGAAGCGCGACTGGCCGGGCCGGCGCTTGTCCAGAAACAGCTGGATGTCCTCGCTGGTCAAGGGAATGCCGGGCGGGCAGCCGTCGACCACGCAGCCGATGGCGGGGCCATGGCTCTCGCCCCAGGTCGTGACCCGAAACAGATGACCGAAGGTGTTGTGCGACATGGAGCGAGCGTCCGTTGGCGCCGTAGGTTGGCTAAGCCCAAGGGCCGTAACCCAATATGGCAACCGGTGACAAGTTGGGTTACGCGCTTCGCGCTGACCCAAGCTGCGAATCTCACCCGCCGAGCCGGTTGAGCCCTTCGCGGGCGTCCTCGCTGTCCGGGTCGATCTCCAGCGCCTTGCCGAAGTCGGCCTTGGCAGCGTCCGCCTCGCCCACCTCCTCGTGCGCCGCCCCGCGCGCCACATACAAGTCCGCGTCGTCGGGCGAGAGCTTGATCGCCTGGTCGAAATCGGCAATGGCGCGCCGGTAGTCGCCCTTGTTGGCGAAGGACAGGCCGCGGTTATAGAGCGGCCGGGCGTTGCCGGCATCCAGCTTGATGGCCTCGGTGTAGTCGGCGATGGCCAGATCGTGCTGGCCCTTGTGGTCGTAGGCCTGGCCGCGGTTGTTGAAGTAGTCGGGCTCCTTGGAGTCCAGCTTGATGGCCTGCGAGTAGTCGGCGATGGCCTCCTCGAAGCGGCCGAGCTGGTCTTGGGCGTTGCCGCGGTTGAAATGGGCGAGGGCATTGGCCGGGGCGAGCTTGATGGCCTCGGAATAGTCCGTCACCGCTGTCTCGCTCTCTCCGCCCTGCTCCCGCAGCACCCCACGCTGCAGAAAGGCCTGCGCCCGCGTCGCGTTGTCCTTCGAGGTTTCGATCAGCTGCGTGCAGGCGGTGATGCGGTGCGCCGCGGCCGCCTCCTCGTCGAAGCAGGGCTCGGACGGCGCCGCGGTCGACTGCGCCCACGCCGGGGCCGCCGCAATCAGGCACGCCGCCACCGTCGTGGGAAGGAGCCAGGCGCCCCTGCAGCGACACCCAACCGTCATGCCAGCCACCTTTCGCCTCGAGCGTCCCTTCTCGCTGGTTGCCCCGCGTATCGCCCGCGTGCTCCCGGCGGTGCCAATGTTTGGGCCCCGAGCCGGGCTGCGCCAAGCCCTTCTTGCAGTTTCCGGTTACGCTGCATCGCAGCGAAAGGGCGGCTGTTGCCTGCCGGTCACGCAACCCGCCAGCCCGGCAGGGGCAGCATCAGAATCAGCCAAGACAGCGCCCAAAGAGGCAGCATATAGATAGGAGTTGCGCCAGGGGAGAACCCCGCCATGCCAATGGCGGGTTGGCAGCTGCAAAAATCGGAGGAATGACGTCATGCGTTTTGTTGGTATTGCCTGCGGCTTGGCCGCGCTCGCTCTAGCCGGCATGGTCTACTCGGCGCCCGCCGACGCGGCCAAGACCAAGATGGGCTGCGAGCGCGGCAAGGAGAGGTGGAACGCCGCCGCGGGCAAGTGCGAGCCGGGCGCTGCCAAGGCCAAGGCGGCTCCCAAGAAGGCCGCGAAGAAGGCCTGAGAGCCGAAAGGCTGATCGTCGAACCGGACAGCCGCGGCCGGTCAAACCCAGCCGACGCTGCCGGCCGTCACCCGAAGCACCTTGTCCTGCGGCACCTCGAGGCCCGCGATCTCCGTGGCCCCGAGCTGCAGGACAAGGCCGCGCAGGACCTTGCTGACGCCGCCGTGGGACACCACGACGGCGTCGTTTGTCATCTCCGCCAGCCAGCCCGCCACGCGCTCCGAGAGCCTGCGATAGCTCTCCCCGCCCACCGGCTGCCAGTTCCAGGGATCGGCGGCGCGCGCGGCGTGGCCTTCCGGATCGGTCTGCGGCAGGTCCAGCCACAGCCGCCCTTCCCAGTGGCCGTAGTGGATCTCGCGCAGCCGGTCGTCGGTGCGGTAGTCGAGCGGAGGCAGCCCCAGCTCCCCGCGCACGATCTCCATGGTCTCGCGTGCCCGCGACAGGGGGCTCGCCACGTAGTCGAGCGATGCGGACGTGCCGTCCAGCACCTGCGCCAGCGCACGGCCGTTGCGGGCGGCCTGCCCCCGCCCGGTCGCGTTGATGGGAATGTCGCGCTGGCCCTGGTAGCGCCGGGCCCGGTTCCAGTCGGTCTCGCCGTGGCGGACGAAATAGAGGGTGACTCCGGGTTTCAGCATCTATCCCCCTCCCGCTGCAAACGCGCCGCCACGGCCGC
>DATMZP010000437.1:0-2043 GCA_035573595.1 Hyphomicrobiaceae bacterium | reverse complement strand
GCCATGCAGATCGGCATGGCGTCCACGCCGGCGAACTGCTTGAAGAGCATCGCCTTGCCTTCCATGACCGGCAGGGCGGCCTCGGGGCCGATGTCGCCCAGACCCAGCACGGCGGTGCCGTCGGTGACCACGGCCACGGTGTTGTTCTTCATCGTCAGTGCGAACGCCCGCTCACGATCCTCACGAATGGCCAGGCAGACGCGGGCCACGCCCGGCGTGTAGGCCATGGAAAGGTCGTCGCGGGTGCGAATGGGAACCTTGCTCTGCACCTCGATCTTGCCGCCCAGGTGCATGAGGAAGGTGCGGTCGGAGATGTTGACCACGCGCACGCCCGAGGTTTTCTTGAGCTGCGCGACGATCCGCTGGCCGTGGTCGCTGTCGCGCGCGTTGATGGTGATATCGCGCACGATGCGCTCGCGCGTGGACTCCACCAGGTCGACCGCGCCGATGTCGCCGCCGGCCTCGCCGATGGCCAGCGCCACTCGGCCAAGCATACCGGGACGATTAGTGATAGAAAGGCGAACCGTCAGGCTGTACGAGGCGCTCGGGGTTACCGCGGACATAGACATCCGGTACCGATTGTAATGCTCGCCTCCAGGGCCCGAACATCATAACAGGAGAAACTTAAGCTGATAATAGTGAACCAGTTTTCCCACCCACGCGTTGTCCTGTCGCGGCGATTTTCAAGGACCCCGTAGGACTTACAACCGGTTAGGAAAACGCAGGCCGTTGGCTTGTTTCTTGATGCCCTTCGATGAAACGAATCGGGGATTCGCTCCATCCTAAGAGGCAAAGACAAGGCGCTCGGTGACACGATGACATTTAGAGAGACCGCACGCGAGACGAACGACACAACCGCGGTGGTGCCCGGCACCCTCGCGGCCGACCCAGAGGAGCACGAGGCGCCGGTTCTCGCCGAAGAGGCAGAGGACGAGCTTCCGCCGGTCTCCGAGGAGGCGCTCACACCGCTTCCCGCCAAGGGCGAGGATCCCGTTCGCCTGTACCTCAAGGAGATTGGCAAGGTGCCGCTCCTGACCGCGCAGCAGGAAGTCTCGATCGGCCGCCGCATCGAGGTCGGCCAGATCGCGCTCCGCCGCGGGCTGGCGGGCATCCCGATGGCGTTCCAGGCTCTCCTGGACATCGGCGATCGTCTGCGCCGCGGCGACATCGCCCCCGACGACGTGATCGTGCTGCCCGAGGGCGGCGAGCTCGAGCCCAAGGCCGTGCGGCCCGTGCTGTTGGCCTTTGGTCGTATCCGCCGGCTCGAGCGCAAGATCGCCCGCATGGAGGAGTCGCTGGACGACAAGCGGCGGTCGGCCGCCTCCCGCGCCACCGTCCAGAAGGCGATCGGCGTGCAGCGCGAGGCGATCCAGAAGATCGTCGCTGAGATGCCGCTCAAGCCGGCGCTCATCGACGACCTGGTCGGCAAGATGCGCCGCCACAGCAAGCGTCTGAACCAGGTGGCCGAGGAGATGCGCCGTAACCGTACGGCGGCCTCCACGCGTGAGCTCAAGAAGATGGAAGCCGAGGCCGGGCTGCCCCGCAAGCAGCTCACCCTGCTCATCCAGCAGATCGACGAGAGCGACCGCATCGTGCGCCAGGCCAAGCGCGAGTTGATGGAGGCCAACCTCCGGCTGGTCGTCTCGGTGGCCAAGCGCTACCTGGGCAGCGACCTCTCGCTGCTCGACCTCGTGCAAGAAGGCAACATCGGCCTGATGAAGGCGGTCGACCGGTTCCAGTACCGGCGCGGGTTCAAGTTCTCGACCTACGCCACGTGGTGGATCCGCCAGGCCATCACCCGGGCCATCGCCGACCACTCGCGCACCATCCGGATCCCGGTGCACATGGTAGAGACGCTGAACCGGATCTCGCGGGTCAACCGCAACATGATCAACGAGATGGGTCGCGAGCCCACGCCGGAGGAGCTCGCCCAGCGCACGGGCGTGCCGGCCAAGAAGGTGCGGCTCATCCTGGAGTCGTCGCGTAAGCCGCTGTCGCTCGAGACGCCGATCGGGGAGGACTCCGAGCTCGGAGACTTCCTGG
>DATMZP010000436.1:0-2366 GCA_035573595.1 Hyphomicrobiaceae bacterium | reverse complement strand
CCTGGTGGCCTTCCGCCACGCCGTGCTGCTGAACGCCGCCGCCGCGCTGCTGGTGGCGGGCCGCACCGGGACGCTGGCCGAGGGCGTGCCGCTGGCCGCCGCCGCGCTGGACGACGGGAGGGCGCGGGCCACGCTGGAGAGCCTCGTCAAGGTGTCGAACGAGGCGTGAGGTAGCGATTGACCGCGCGCGGCGCCGCTCATCGGATGGCGTGCGCGGCGTTGGCGAGGGCCAGGGCGCCTAACCGACCGCGCCGGGGGCGATGGCCTCGATGTCGGTGGCCACGTCGATGACCACGGGGCGGTTGGCGGCGAGCGCGCGGTTGAGGGCCGGGGCGAAGTCGGCGGGCCGCTCCACGCGGAGCCCCAAGGCACCCAGGCTCTCGGCGACGCTGGCGAAGTTCACCTGCCTGTAGGTCCACAGCTCGCGTGCCTGCTCGGTCTGGGTGCCGCCGTAGGCGCGGTCGAAACCGCGCTTGGACTGGTTGCCGCCGCCGTTGTTGTTGACCACCGTGACCGTGTTGAGACCCCAGCGCGTCGCGGTCTCCACCTCGGCCAGGTGATAGTAGAAGCCGGCGTCGCCGGTGAAGACGACGACGGGCCGCTCGGGGCACGCGGCCTTGGCGCCGAGGCCGGCAGGGAACGCCCAGCCGAGGTGCCCGGCGCTGCGCATGTAGCTCTGGCGCGGGCTCGTCAGGTCGAACATGCCGCCCATCCACATGCCGGCGTGGCCGGTGTCGACCACGACGATGGCGTCCTCGGGCGTGTACCGCGTCAGCTCGGCGCAGAGACGCTCCGGCCGCACCGGCACGGCGTCGGAGGCGAGCGCCGCGGCGTACTTCTCGCGCCAGTCGCGACAGAGGCCCTGGACCTGCTGCAGCCAGGCGTTGCGGCGGCCGGAGGTGTCGGCGTTGACGTGCGCCAGCATGCGCGCCAGCGTCACCTTGGCGTCGCCCAGGACGGCGGCCTTGAGCGGGTAGTTACGCCCCAGCGACTGCGGCTCGATGTCGATCTGCACGGCCGTGACGCCGATCTTAGGCACCGCCCAGAAGTGCGTGGTCATGCCGCCGGTCTCGGTGCCGACGAAGCACACGGTGTCGGCCTCAGCGACCACGCGGTTGGCGCTCTCGCGCGAGTAGGTGCCCACCACGCCGACGGCGAGCGGATGGTTGCCGGGAACCGAATCCTTGCCGTTGAGCGAGGTGGCGACGGGGATGCCGAGCCGCTCGGCCAGCGCGATCAGCTCAGGCCCCGCGCCCGAGGCCCGCACGCCGCCGCCGGCGACGATCACGGGCCGGGCGGCCTCCTGCAGCACCTTCAGCGCGACGATCACGCTGGCCGCATCGGGCTCCGGCCGGAACGGCGGCACTGACGCGAACAGCGGCTCGACCAGGGGCTCCAGGTCGGCCTCCTCCAGGTCGATCTGGCCCTCGTTGCCCCGGAACTGCAGGTGCACCGGGCCGGGCGTGCCGGAGGTGGCGACGCGGAAGGCCTGGCGCACCATGTCGGGAATGCGGGAGACCTCGTCGATGGTGGCGTTGAACTTGGTCACCGGCTCGAACGCCGGCACGTCGTCCACCTCCTGGTAGACCTTGCGGAACTTGGTCTTGGGGTCGCGCCCGCCGGTCATGGCGATGACGGGGGAATGGGCGAGGTGGGCATCGCGCAGGCCGGCGGCGAGGTTGAGCGCGCCGATCACCTGGGCCATGCAGATGCCGGGCCGGCCGGAGGCGCGCGCGTAGCCGTCGGCCATGTAGGCGGCGGACTTCTCGCCGTGGACGTGGATGCGCTTGATCGAGGTGCGCCGCTCCATCTCGGCGAAGGTGCGGCGCAGGACGGCGGGCACCATGAAGACGTGCGTGACGCCGTATCCAGCCAGCATGTCGGCCAGGCACTCGGCACCGGTCATTCTCGGCATGATCGGTCTTTCTTTGCTTGGCCCAAAGCCGGCGCTGCTCGGCGCCATGGCCACGCGCAGGTTACTGGAGGGAGTCCGGAGCTATCAATTCTGCTTGCGGGCGTTCTGCACCTCGGAACGCTGCCCGAAAGCCGCACTCCACGAGGGGGGTTTTCGCGCTTCCTGCTCGGCCTTCCAGGCATCGAGTGACATTCCCTACCACTCCTTGCCGGTGCCCCTGATGATCCACAAGACAAAACCATAAATCGCGAAACAACTAAGCCGGGAGCCGATGGCAGCAGCGGTGGCAACTGTGTGCAGCCCCGCCAGATCCCAATAATAGTACCAATACAGCTCATCGACGCGTTCGCCAAAATCGGCTCTCGCACGTTCCCACTGCTCCGCCGAACCGTCGCCGACTTGCTTGCAGAGCTCGACGTCGCGATGGAAGGCGGCCGGTTGGCCTTTCAAC
>DATMZP010000435.1:0-7040 GCA_035573595.1 Hyphomicrobiaceae bacterium | reverse complement strand
GCCCTGCTGGAGCACGCGCAGCAGCCGGGTCTGTGCCTCCATGGGCATGTCGCCGATCTCGTCGAGAAACAGCGTGCCCCCCTCGGCCTGCTCGAAGCGGCCGGGATTGCGGCTGTTGGCGCCCGTGAAGGCGCCCTTCTCGTGACCGAACAGCTCCGATTCAACGAGGTCGCGCGGAATCGCCGCCATGTTGATGGCCACGAATGGGCCGTTGCGGCGCTTGGAGTAGTCGTGCAGGACGCGGGCCACCAGCTCCTTGCCGGTGCCCGACTCGCCGGTGATCATCACCGTGAGGTCGGTGCGGGTGAGGCGGGCCAGCGCCCGGTAGATCTCCTGCATGGGCGGCGAGCGGCCGATCAGGGGCAGCTCCTCGCCCTCGGCGTCGTTCTGGCCGGGCTCCTTGCGGCGGCCGGGCTCGGCCAGCGCGCGGCCGACGATGGTGACGAGCTCGTTGAGGTCGAAGGGCTTGGGCAGATATTCGTAAGCGCCCTTCTCCGCCGCCGAAAGCGCCGTCATCAGCGTATTCTGCGCGCTCATGACGATGACGGGAAGGTCGGGTCTCAGCTTCTTGATGCGCGGGATCAGGTCGAAGGCATTCTCGTCGGGCATCACCACGTCGGTGATGACGACGTCCCCTTCTCCCTGCGAGACCCAGCGCCAGAGCGTGGCCGCGTTGCCGGTGGCGCGGGGCGCGTATCCCGCCCGCGCCAGCGCCTGGTTCAGCACGGTGCGGATTGCGGTGTCATCGTCCGCGATCAGGATGGTTCCGCCTGGCATGCCCTTTTCCTTGCTCAATGCTGCGGCGACCGCCGGTCCTGCAGCGGCAGGAGCACGCGAAACACCGTGTGCCTGGGAACCGACTCGCATTCGATGACGCCCCCATGGTCGCCGATGATCTTGGCCACCAATGCAAGACCCAGGCCGCTCCCGGTGCGCTTCGTTGTCACAAACGGGTCGAACAGGTTGGGTTTGAGCGAGTCCGGCACGCCGGGGCCGTTGTCCTCCACCTCGATCATGAGGGGGAGGGAGACCCTGGCGCCGGTGCTCGGAACGGCGAGGCGCATGCCGGGGCGGAAGGCAGTGCGGAGCGCGATGCGGCCGGGCTCGCGGCCCTCGGCGATCGCCTCCGCGGCGTTCTTCACGAGGTTGAGGAAGGCCTGGATCAGCTTGTCGCGGCTGCCGGGGACCGGGGGCAGCGAGGGGTCGAACTCCACGCCGATCCTGGCGTTGCCGAGGAAGCCGGTCTCGGCCAGGCGCTTCACGTGGTCGAGAACCTGGTGGATGTTGACGGGCTCGGTGCCGAGGGGGCGCTCGTCGCCGAACACCTCCATGCGGTCCACCAGGTTGCGGATGCGATCCGTCTCCGCGCAGATGAGCTGGGTGAGGGCGCGGTCGTCCTCCTTGAGGCCGGGCTCCAGGAGCTGGGCGGCGCCGCGGATGCCTGACAGCGGGTTCTTGATCTCGTGCGCCAGCAGAGCGGCGAGCCCTGACACAGACCGTGCAGCGGCCCGGTGGGTCAGCTGGCGCTCGATCATCTGCGCCATGGAGCGCTGCTGCAGCATCAGCACGATGAGCCCGGGCTGCTCGGGAATGGCGCCCGCGTAGACGTCCACGAGCTTGTGCGTGGCGCTGCGCGGCAGGCCCACCTCGATCGAGTACTCGTTCACGGTGGCGCCCGTGCGCCGCACCTGGCCGACCAGGGCTCCGAGCGGGCTCGAGAAGGCGATGATGTCCGGCAGCGTCTGGCGCCTGAGCACGCCCAGGCTGAGCGAGAAGAACGACTCCGCCGGAGCGTTGGCGTAGAGCACGCGGTCATCGTCGCCCAGCACCAGGATGGGATGCGGCAGGGCCGCGAGCAGCAGGTCGTACTCGATGTGCCGGCGCGTGCCTGCGCTGCCGCCGCGCTCGCCGCGGCCAAAGTCTGCGCTCATGCCGCCGCCTCCAGGGCTTCGTCGTAGAACCGGGCGAGGCCCGTGCGCACCTCGCGGGCATCGTCGCTGGTGCACAGCCGCCGGCGCCAGGCCTTCACTGTGGCATCAGGCCGGCCGCTGGACGCGAGATACCAGCCGATATGCTTGCGCGCGGTGCGCAGCCCGTGTGCCGGACCGTCGTGCCCGATCATGGCCTCGACGTGCCGGAGCGCGATGTCGCGCTGGCAGGCGAGCGCGGGCGGTCCCGGGTCGCGTCCCGAGGCGAGCGCGGTGGCGATACGCGACGGCAGCCAGGGCGCACCGCAGGCACCGCGACCGACCATGACGCCATGCGCGCCGGAGGCGACAAGAGCGGTACACGCGCCGTGCGGATCGACAATGTCGCCGTTGACCACCACGGGAATCCGCACCGCCTCGGTGACGTTGCGCACGAACGCCCAGTCGGCGGCGCCCTTGAAGTGCTGGCAGCGCGTGCGGCCGTGCACGGTGATGAGCGCCACGCCCGCCGTCTCGGCCCGCCGCGCCAGCTCCGGCGCGTTGCGGGTGGCGTCGTCCCATCCCAGCCGCATCTTGAGCGTGACCGGGGCGGCGGCCGCCTTGACCACCGCCTCGATCAGTGTCACCGCGTGGTCGAGATCGCGCATCAGCGCGGAGCCCGACAGCTTGCCGGTGACCTCTCTGGCCGGGCACCCCATGTTGATGTCGATGATGTCGGCGCCGAGTCCCCGGGCGACGCGGGCTCCCTCGGCCATCCAGCGCGCCTCGCAGCCGGCGAGTTGCACAGCGAACGGCGCGAGGTCCGCGCCCCGGGCCCGCCCGCGGGCGCCGTGGCGGTCCCGCGCCAGATGCTCACTGGCGACCATCTCGCTCACCACCAGCCCGGCCCCCAGATCGTAGGCCAGGCGGCGAAAGGGGAGGTCGGTCACCCCCGACATCGGCGCCAGCAGCACCGGGCTGCGCAGGGTGTGCGGGCCGATGCGGATCGGCCCCGGCGGTCGCAGGTCAACTGTTGCGCAACTGCCCATTAATTAGGCAAGTCCTCATATTGCTTCACTTTTGTGCAGACTAGCCGGGTGTCAGCCTCTTCGCAAGCCTGAAAGACGCGGGTGAAAGACGCAGGGGTCCCCCAGGACCCGCCCCCAAGGCTGGCCAACGGCTGACTTGCCACGGATGCGGCACCCGGGCCAAGGTCCGCCACGCTGGCACCGCGCAAGGAGACTGCCGTGACGACTGCCGCGCTCATCGTTGCCGCCGGACGGGGCACGCGGGTGGCCGGGCCTGTGCCCAAGCAGTACGCGCAACTCGGGGGCACATCGGTGCTGGCCCGCACGCTCGGCGTGCTCCTGGAGCATCCGGCCATCGACGTGGGCGTGGTGGCCATCGCCGAGCCCGACCGCGCCCGTTACGAGGCCGCCGTCGCCGGCGGCCACCCCAAGCTCGCACCTCCCGTCCTGGGCGGCGCCACCCGCCAGCGCTCGGTGCTGAACGGGCTGCGCGCCCTCGCCCCGCTCTCTCCCTCCAGCGTGCTGATTCACGACGCCGCCCGCCCCTTCGTAACGCCTGACATCGTCGACCGCGTGCTCGCCGCCCTGCAGCGCAGCCCCGGCGCCATCGCCGCCGTGCCGCTCGCCGACACCTTGAAGCGAGCCGGCCGCGACAGCCGCATCGAGGCCACCCTCGACCGCGTCGGCCTGTGGCGGGCGCAGACTCCCCAGGGGTTCCGCTTCAACGCCATCCTGCAGGCCCAGGAGGCGGCCCTGGCCGCCGGCCGCGAGGACTTGACCGACGACGCCGCCGTGGCCGAATGGGCCGGCCTCCCCGTAGAGCTGGTGGAGGGCAGCGAGGCCAATGTGAAGCTGACGACGGCGGAGGATCTGGCGCGGGCCGCACGGGCCGTCGGGACCGCCCCGACGGGGGCCGGCGAGGTGCGCACGGGCCAGGGCTTCGACGTGCACCGCTTCGCCGCCGGCGATCATGTCTGGCTGTGCGGCGTCCGCATCCCCCACGCCCGGGCGCTCGAAGGCCACTCCGACGCCGACGTGGGCCTGCACGCCCTCACCGACGCCCTCCTCGGTGCCATCGGCGACGGCGACATCGGCCAGCACTTCCCCAACACCGACCCGCGCTGGCGCGGCGCCGCCTCGCATGTCTTTCTGGCCGACGCCGCCCGCCGGGTACATGCCCGCGGCGGCGCCGTCTCCAACGTGGATGTCACGCTCCTGTGCGAGTCCCCGAAGATCGCCCCCCACCGCGAGGCCATGCGCGCCCGGATCGCCGAGATCCTGAAGCTGGACATCTCCCGCGTCGCCGTGAAGGCCACCACCACGGAAGGCCTCGGCTTCACGGGCCGCCGCGAAGGCATTGCGGCCATGGCGACGGCGACGGTGGTCCTGCGCTGAGCTCCGTGCGGGCATGGGGAGCACGCCGGCCGATGCCGCCGCGCTCATCAAGACAGAGAACGACTACTGGCGCGAGGTCGTCGCTGCGGTCGGGTCGCTGCGGTCGGCATGACGGGCTCGAAGTAAGCGCCGGCACTGCGCGGGGGTTCTCCTCGCCCCATTGCCTCCGGCACCGGCCGGCGTCGCCCTCGCCCCAGCGCCGGAGAGCGTCGGGGTGAGGAGCTGCCCGCGTCAGCCGGAGGCCTTGCTCGCGGGCGAGGCGGCCGCAGTGCCCTGTAGCTGGGCCTTGAACTGGTCGCCGGCGGTCTTCGCGTAGGCGGCCTGCTCGGCCTGCAGCCGCTTGGCGGTATCTAGATCTGGGAACGGTCCGTGGATGCCGACCAGGCGCGCCTCGATCTCCGTTCGGACGTAATAGCTGCCCCCGTCGTTGAAGGTATCCACGCTGGTCGAGACCGTCGCCTTGTCGGACATATTCCCTGCTCCTCTCGCTCCTCAAAGACGCCAGCCTCGGCCCGTGCCCGGCAGCCGCCAACCGGCTGGCACCCCGTCTCACGCCTGTGTTGTCGGGACACTGCGGCCGCCTGATGGCGGGAGAAACACCGCCAGCCCGGCCACTTCCTAAGCAGATTCTCGTCGTTGGCCCAACGCAAGCGCGCCAGAAAAGACCGTTATGCCTCCGGAAGCTGACGGACGCAGACCGGAGGAAGTGTGCCAGGACCGACCTTAGCCCGCCCGCCGACGCAAGCCCTAGCTACAGGCAGGGTCATAGATGTATAGCAGACGGTCACCACAAGCGTAGCCGATCGCTTTCTATAAACGTCAGGCGCGCTGCGCGCAAAATATATGCAAGCGCGAAGGCGAATGCAGAAGTGCCGTGCCGGAACCGACATGTCGAAGGTTGCACAATGACGCGCACACCGTCCAACAAAAACACATCAGATTACCGAGAGCCGATATTTGTAGTACTGGAAGGGGGTGGCGCGAGAGGAATCGCTCACTTGGGTTTCTTAAAGGCGATCGAGGAGTCGGCCGCGCCGTACCAGATACTGGGCTTCTCCGGCACTTCCATAGGGGTAATTGTCGCAAGCCTGATGGCCGCTGGCTTCAAGACGGATGAATTATTTGATAGCAATTCTGGAAGGAGCCCGCTGCTTGAGCAAATTCATATTGCTCAACCGACTCAATTATTTGGACCCAATGGCTGGAGGGCAATCCGCATATGGGAAAGGATCTGCACTGTTCTTTGGAGCAAGGTTGGTGCGGGACTTTCGATTATCATCCTATCAGCAGTAAGTTACTGTTGCTCGCTCGCCCTGGACATCTCGATGGGGGCAGCCGGATTGATAGTCGTCGCCTTAGTCAGCGCAATGTGCTGGCTCGCATACTTACGCCTAAGGCGCGGCTTATGCTCGACAGAAACTCTGTCAAAGGTTTTGAATGAGGCTCTGTCAAGAAAATTGGCAAGGAATGGGAATGACCTATCTACATACCGGACTCTGGGCGTCAAATTCAAAGATCTCCCAGTGCCCTTACGTGTCATTGCAACAAACGCGCGCACGAACCGGCTGGAGATTTTTTCTGAAGCGCGAACTCCGAACGTGGTTGTCGCTGAAGCTGTGGCGGCATCGATCACAATTCCCTTTATGTTTTCGCCAACGAGGGTCGGAAGAGACTTTTACTTCGATGGCGGGGTGACGAGCAATCTTCCGACATGGCTGTTCGATGCCGAACTCGCCCTAGACCCGGAAGCCACAATCTTTGCAATGACCACCCGGCATCCCTACGATGGCGATCTCAAGCTCGAAGCCAGCGACACCACGTACCACAAGTTACCCATATTTACTTTCGGCTCATACATCGTGGCTCTTGGCACTACCGTCAGATTGTTCGAGAAAAGGATGGATCGACTTGAGTTGCATGGGGTTGATCTGGATGTTGGCCTGACTGATTTCGACATTTCATCAGTCGATGCAAAGAGAGAGCTATCATTTGTTAGGGATGCAATTTGCTCGCAACTGCAGCATCGCGATCGATTTGGTCGGAAGCGTATCATTGAGGCTCTGCGCCAAGTGGAGGCACTCGTTCGTGATGCTCTTCCGCCAAGCGACAAAGGAGCCGTTGTTCGCGTCCAGGCGTTGATCGAGAATGAGGAGGCGCCAATTTATTTGAAGATGAAGTTTGGCGTTAATGTAATTGGATATTCCGACGTGGCCATTCCAGTTCCAATTGACGGATCACTCGAAGGGCGTGCGTGGAGTAACTGGACCGCGGTTGTGGCAAGTTGGCCTTTGCAGACGAGTGAGGCGGCGCGTGATTGTGTTCGGTACCATGAACGGATGATTTGGCACGCCCGGAAATGGATTGCGTGCATCCCCGTATCGCCAGACGAGAAAAAGGGGCGTGTCCGCGGCGCTTACCTGGTTCGCATTGATAGCGACGCTCCACTCCCGGCCGCACTTGAAATAGAAAGTACGCAGGGCGTGTTCGTATCTGCTGTAAAAGGTGTATTTGACAGTATTTATCTAGAAATCGTGAAAGACGTGCGGGCGCTACTCAACGTAGTCGCGGCGTAACTGCTCACCCCGGATGCGCTGATTGCGCGGCGGCTTCGCCGTCGTCGGGGGTTGCGAGGGCGGTGCGGATTGCGGTGAGGGCGCTCCGGCCGTTGCGGCGGCCGGTCTCCACAATGGAGCAGAGGGCCGCGTAGGCT
>DATMZP010000434.1:0-5013 GCA_035573595.1 Hyphomicrobiaceae bacterium | reverse complement strand
CGAGGACATGCCCCCCAGGGCGGCCGAGCCCCGGCAGACAACCGCACCTGCAGAGGAATCAGGCTGCCTCCGCCGATCTTCCAGAACGGAACACTGTAGTCTGAATTGCACGCTACAGCATAATAGATCAGCTGTCACCATATTTCGAAACGGCGGGCGAAGCTTTCCGGCTAGGCCTGTGGCAACGCAATCCAACCGCGTGTCGTCGTCTCCGCGCGCCGGGCGGCTGCCCGGACGCGGCTCGCGGCGGCACGGCGCGAGGCGGCGGCGGTGCCCCGCGGATGACAGGCCGTCGGCCTTGGGCTATTGGCATGCCCATGCTGCACATCAACGAGCTGACCTACCGCATCGAGGGGCGCATCATCTTCGACCGCGCCGCCGCCGGCATCCCGGCCGGGCACAAGGTGGGCCTGGTCGGCCGCAACGGCGCCGGCAAGACCACCCTGCTCAGACTGATCGCCGGCGAGCTGGCGCCGGACGACGGCGGCATCTCCGTGCCGCGCGCCACCCGCATCGGCTGGGTGGCGCAGGAGGCACCGGGCGGGCCTTCGAGCCTCATCGACTTCGTGCTGGCGGCCGACCGGGAGCGGGCGCGGCTGCTGGCCGAGGCCGAGACGGCTGAGGACCCGGCCCGCATCGCCGACATCCACCAGCGCCTCGTCGACATCGGCGCCTACGCCGCGCCGGCCAAGGCGGCGCGCATCCTGGCGGGGCTCGGCTTCGACGCGGCGGCCCAGCAGCGCGCCTGCGCGGAGCTCTCCGGCGGGTGGCGCACGCGCGTGGCACTGGCCGCGGTGCTGTTCACCGAGCCGGACCTGCTGCTCCTCGACGAGCCGACCAACTACCTGGACCTGGAAGGCACGCTGTGGCTGGAGGACTACCTGCGCGACTACCCGCACACGGTCCTGATCGTCAGCCACGACCGCGACCTGCTGAACCGTGCCGTCACCTCGATCCTGCACCTGGCCCAGGGCCGGCTCACGCTCTACGGCGGCGGCTACGACCAGTTCGAGGAGACGCGGCGCGAGAAGCAGCAGCTCGACCTCAAGCTCAAGAAGAAGCAGGAGGACGAGCGCCGGCGCATCGAGGCGTTCATCGTCCGCTTCAAGGCCAAGGCGTCGAAGGCGACGCAGGCACAGAGCCGCATGAAGGCCCTGGCGCGCATGCAACCCATCGCCGAGGAGATCGAGGAGCGGGTGGCGCCGTTCGCGCTCCCCAATCCGGCCAAGGCGTTCGCGAGCCCGCTGGTGCGGCTGGAGGGGGCCGCAGTCGGCTACACGCCGGACGCCCCGGTGCTGCGCAGCCTGGATCTGCGTCTCGATGCGGACGACCGCGTGGGCCTGCTCGGCGCCAACGGCAACGGCAAGAGCACCTTTGCCAAGCTGGTCGCAGGCCGCATGACGGCCATGGCCGGCCGCCGCTACGCCTCCGACAAGATCACGGTGGGCTTTTTCGCCCAGCACCAGATGGAGGACCTGTCGCCCCGCCTCACGCCCTACGACCACATGGTCCGGCTGATGCCCGATGGCACCGAGGCGCAGCGCCGGGCGCGGCTCGGCGCGCTGGGCTTCGGCATCGACAAGGCCGACACCAGGGCCGAGAAGCTGTCGGGCGGCGAGAAGGCGCGGCTGCTGCTGGCGCTGGCGGCCTTCCACGGCCCGCACCTGCTGATCCTGGACGAGCCCACCAACCACCTCGACGTGGACGCCCGCGAGGCCCTGGTGCGGGCGCTCAACGAATACGAGGGCGCCGTCATTCTCATCAGCCACGACCGCCACCTGGTGGACGCCTGCGCCGACCGGCTGTGGATCGTGCGCGGCGGCACCGTGCGCTCCTATGCGGGCGACATGGCCACCTACCGCGCGGAATGCCTGGCCGAGCGCGGCGGTGAGCCGGTGGCGGCGCGTGGGGGTGGCGCGGCCCAGGCGAATGGGCCGGCGAGGCTCTCGCCACAGGAGGCGCGCCGCCTCGCGGCCGAGGCTCGTGCCGCGCTGGCGCCGCTGAAGAAGAAGGTGGCGAAGGCCGAGGCGGAGATCGAGCGCCTGGCCCGGCAGATCGCCGCCATCGATGCGTCGCTCGCCGATGCCGCTCTCTATGCGAAGGATGCCGCCCGCGCCCAGGCGCTGGCGCGCGAGCGAGGCGCGCTGGAGCGCGCCCGCGCGGCGGCGGAGGACGCGTGGCTCGCGGCCAGCGAAGCCTACGAGACGGCTCAGGCGCAGGCGGCGCAGAAAGGCGCGTAAGGCCGCCCTCGGCTCAGGACGGGGCGCGGCGCCGCGCTCCTAGTGCACGATCATCCCCGGCAGCAGGTAGGCCTGCGCCATCACGAGGAGGCCGACCAGGCAGGCCAGCGCAATCGAGTGCCAGAACACGAAGCGCAGGATCGAGCCCTCGTGCCCGAACCAGTTGGTGGCGGTGGAGGCGACCACGATCGACTGGGCGTCGATCATCTTGCCCATCACGCCGCCCGACGAGTTGGCCGCGGCCATCAGCACCGGCGACAGCCCCAGCTGCTCGGAGGTGATCCTCTGCAGGTTGCCGAACAGCACGTTGGAGGCCGTGTCCGACCCCGTCAGCGCCACGCCGAGCCAGCCGAGCAGCGTGCCGAAGAAGGGATAGAGCACGCCGGTGCCGGCAAAGGCGAGGCCCAGGGTGGCGTCGATGCCCGACAGCCGGGTGAGCGTGCCGATCGCCAGCATGGCCGAGATGGTCAGCAGCGAGTAGGCGCACACGCGGATGGTGCGGGCGTACGCCGTTATCAGCCGCCAGGGCGAGAAGCCCATCAGGAAGCCAGAGATGATCGCGGCAATCAGCATGCCGGAGCCGGTATAGGACAGCCACGTGAAGGAGAACACCGCGGCCTCGGGCGTCGGCCCGCTGGCGACCGGCGGCACCTTGTTGATCATCTTGTGGAGCTCCGGAACCGGGTAGTTCCAGGTGGCGATGGGATTGACCAGCGCCTTGAACCAGTCGGTGCCCCACAGCAGAAGAATGGCGCACACGATGATCCACGGCAGCAGCGACAGCCACACCTGTGCCCGTCCTGGGGGCGGCCCCAGCTTGGGAGCCGGCGCCGTCATGGTCGCCGCGGAGTCGTCGCGCGTGCGCAGCGCCGGCGAGGTCCAGACGCGGCTCGGCTGCCAGACCTTGAGGAACAGGATCAGGCAGGCCATGGAGATGAGCGAGGCGCCGATGTCGACGATCCATGGATTGATGAAGTTCGAGATGAGGAACTGCGGCACGGCGAACGCGACGCCGGTGACGAGAACGGCCGGCCAAATCTCCAGCATGCCGCGGAAGCCGGCGAACACCCAGATCAGCCAGAACGGCACGATCAGCGAGAAGAACGGCAGCTGCCGGCCCACCATGGCGCCCAGCACGAACGGGTCGAGGCCGGTGACGCTGGCCAGGCCGGCGATGGGCGTGCCGAGCGCGCCGTAGGCCACCGGCGCGGTGTTGGCGATCAGCGACAGCCCCGACGCCGCGAGCGGCGAGAAGCCGAGGCCGATGAGGATGGCGCCCGTCACCGCCACCGGGGTGCCGAAGCCCGAGGCGCCCTCGAAGAAGGCGCCGAACGAGAAGGCAATGAGGAGGAGCTGCAGGCGCCGGTCGCCGGTGACGCCGCCGATGGTGGTCTGCAGGGTCTGGAACGCACCTTTCTCCACGGTGAGCCGGTAGAGAAAGATGACGTTGAGCACGATCCAGCCGATCGGGAAGAAGCCGGTCACGGCACCCAGGATCGTTGCCCGGATCGACATGTCGGCCGGCATGGTGAAGATCAGGATCGCCACCAGGTTGGCCGCGATCAGAGCGATGAAGGCGGCGATGTGGACCTTGACCTTGTTGGAGGCGATCAGAACGAGCAGCGTCACCACCGGGATGGCTGCCGCAATGGTGGACAGTGCGGCGTTGCCGAGGGGATTGTAGACTTGGTTCCACATGCGTTGTCCTCCCGCCTCCTTCTGCCCTCTGCAGGCAGGGGCGGCGTCAATGGATACGGTGCGGAGCTTAGTCGCGCCCCAAGCCTAACTGCATGCAACTTTGGTGTTGCATCGCGCCTGCGGGCGCTCGCGGCCTGCAGGGCAGGTATGCCCGGAGCGACGTCGCCGGAAGCGCGGTGCCGGCGGGCGTGGGTCTGCTGCGGGCCGGCGCAATCTGGCCGACTGGACTACCGCGACGGTCCGCGCTTTGGAGGTATCACATCGTCGGTCCAGTCGGACGGCAAGATTGGTGCATTGGTTTCGAAGGCCCGCGCGGGCCCCTGCGTGGACGCCCGCGTGGACCATGGACGCAGCCCGCGGGCCGCGGCCACGGTGTGCACACGCACGTTGCCGTTCTCGACCGTGAGGGCGTGGGCGCCGCGGGCCGCCAGGTCGTCGCTGTCGATGGCGGCCCGCGCCGGTCGGCAGCGCGGGGGCCTGGGGAACGGGACGATCAGGATCGCGGCCAGGGTGCAGTCGTCCCGCAATCCCGCCTCCGACCTGGCGACCGCCAGGCGCAGGCCCTTCACGTGCGCGATGCAACCCAGCCGGTCGCAGCGGAAGGCGGATGCCTTGGCGGCCTCCGCCGGGGAGCGGCCGTCGCCGTCGTGCTGCAGCCAGCGTGCCAGCTCGTAGCTGGAGCCGCGCCCCGCCAGCGCCGAGAGGCGGCCGTCGGCGCCGCGCACCGCCACCAGGCTGGCGCCGCGGCCGATCAGGACGTCGGGCCTCTGCCCGGTCGGGGCCAGCATCAGCCCAAGCGCGATGGGCACCGCGCCCAGGAGCCGCCAGCGCGTGCTCCACAGGGCGCACCACAGGCCGCCCGCCACGATGAGCGCAAACGCGCTCGTCGGGATTGCCGGCACCCGACCGACGGCCCCCGGCAGCGCCG
The DNA here is from genome assembly GCA_035573595.1 of Hyphomicrobiaceae bacterium. GTDB lineage: Bacteria > Pseudomonadota > Alphaproteobacteria > Rhizobiales > Hyphomicrobiaceae > AWTP1-13. Next base: position 147 of record DATMZP010000434.1, on the reverse strand, counting down.
ATACGACGCGGGCGCACCACACCATGCCGTCGATGCCGAGTCCCATCACCCACAGCGGCACCGCCTCCAGCCCGAACGGCATGGCGAGGAGCACGGCCAGCGCCGCCGGCATCACCACGAAGTTGCAGAGCGGGATGGCGAGCAGGT
>DATMZP010000433.1:0-11046 GCA_035573595.1 Hyphomicrobiaceae bacterium | reverse complement strand
CCTATGCCTACTTCCGCGAGGAGAGCGGCGGCCTGCTGGTCGGCCTGTTCGAGCCCAAATGCGCGCCGTGGAAGGTGGAGGGCATCCCGGCCGACTTTTCCTTCGGCGAGATCGAGCCCGACTGGGACCGCATGACGCCCTACCTGGAGACGGCGATGGCGCGGGTGCCGGTCACGGTCGAGGCGGGCATCAAGAAATTCTTCTGCGGCCCCGAGAGCTTCACGCCGGATCTGCGCCCCATCGTCGGCGAGGCGCCGGAGCTGAAGAACTACTTCGTGGCGGCGGGGCTCAACTCCATCGGCATCCTGACGGGCGCCGGCATCGGCCGGCTGCTGGCGCACTGGATCGCCACCGGCACACCCGACATGGACGTGACCGGCATCAACATCGACCGTCTGCACCGCTACCAGGCCAACCCCGAGTACCGCCGCGCCCGCACCATCGAATCGCTCGGCCTCGTCTACAAGTGCCACTACCCCAACATGTCGCCCCAGACCGCGCGCGGCGTGAAGCGGTCGGCGGTGCACGACCGGCTGGCGGCGGCGGGCGCCTATTTCCGCGACGTGAGCGGCTGGGAGGGCGCCGACTGGTACGCCCCGCCGGGACACGAGCCCAAGGTCGAGCGGCTCTCCTGGGGCCGGGAGAGCTGGTTTCCCTGGTGGGAGGCAGAGCATCGCGCCGCACGCGAGGGCGCGATCCTCATGGACATGTCGTTCATGAGCAAGCTCCTGGTGCAGGGGCGCGACGCCGGCCGCGTCCTGAACTTCATCTCCGCCAACAGCGTCGATGGCGAAGCGGGCACCATCACCTACACGCAGTGGCTCAACGAGAAGGGCCTGCTGGAGGCGGATCTCACCGTCACCAAGCTCGACGCGGAGCGGTTCCTCGTGGTCGTCACCGACACCATGCACCGCCACGCCGAGACCTGGCTGCGCCGCCACATCCCGGCGGACGCCCACGCCTTCGTCACCGACGTGACCTCCGGCTACTGCCAGCTCAACGTGCAGGGGCCGCGCTCGCGCGAGCTGATGCAGAAGGTGACCAGCTCCGACCTCGCCGGCGCGGCGTTCCCGTTCCGAACGGCTCGTGAAATCGACATCGGCTTCGCCCGCGCACTGTGCATCCGCATCACCTACGTCGGCGAGCTGGGCTACGAACTCTATATCCCGACCGAGCAGTCAGCGCACGTCTACGAGCGGCTGATCGAGGCGGGCAAGGGCGTCGGCCTGCGCCATGCCGGCCTCAAGGCGCTGGCCAGCCTGCGCATGGAGAAGGGCTACCGCGACTACGGCCACGACATCGACAACACCGACAACGCCTTCGAGACGGGCCTCGGCATGTTCGTCGACATCGACAAGCCCGGCGGTTTCATCGGCCGCGAGGCCATGCGGCGGCAGAAGGCGGCCGGCGCGCCGAGGCGCCGGCTGGTGCAGGTGCTGGTGAAGGATCCGGAGCCGCTGCTGTTCCACGCCGAGCCGGTGCACCGCAACGGCAAACCCGTCGGCTACATCCGCGCGGCCTCCTACGGGCACACCCTTGGCGGCGCCGTGGGGCTCGCGATGGTGGATGCCGGCACGCCCATCGACGCCGCCTGGCTCAACGACGGCCGCTGGGAGGTGGACATCGCCGGCAGACTGTACCCCGCCACAGCGTCCCTCCGCCCGCTCTACGACCCGCAGATGTTGCGAATCAAGGCGTAGGTGTCAGGGCAGGTGTCAGACCCTCCGGGTCTGACACCGTTGCACCAAACGCTGGCGACGCAGCCATGGTGTCAGACCCGGAGGGTCTGACCTTCCTTCACTTCACCGCCTTGATCTGGGCCAGGGTGAATACGAAGTCCTGGTTCCGCACCTTATCGAGGTGGCATGTGAAGCACGTCTTGAGGTCGGCCTTGTCGTTGACGGTGCCGTCGTCCTTGAAGACGCGGTATTCCCATTCGCCGTTGCGCATGTCGGCCGGATACTCCGCCCCCCAGCCCATGCGCTTCTCCATGACGGCGATGGCGGCGATCTCGTCGGTCTTGATGAAGCGGCCGTTGCCGTCCTTCTCGGGTTGTCCGTCGGCGCCGAGCTTGGCCTTGTAGTTGACCATGGTGATGACGGTGCCGCTGGGCAGCGGCCGGCCGGCCTTTGCCTCCTCGGCCGCGAACTTGGTGATGAACAGCTCGCGGAACTGCTTGTTATCGGCCCGGTCGACCGTGTGGTAGAGCACGCCCTTGGCGTAGTTGGCCGGGAACTTGACGTTGTCCGGCCCGGCCCGGACGGCGACGGCAGCGACAATGGCCACGAACAGCGTGGCGCAGAAAAGTGCGAATTTCTTCATGGGAACCTCCCTCCCTCGCGGACGCAGGATCAGCCGTATCGTTACGATTGCCTGGGCGCGTTGGATTGCCAGCGGGCGCAGGAGGCGGTCCGAGAGCCAATGAACTTTCCGTGAGCGGCCGGCCGAGTCCGTCGCGGCACGCACCTATTCCCGTTTCGTTCTTGACCCCAGGGTTGCGCCCGGTGTCCCCTGCGCTCCCGGCGTCGATGGGGGTTGGCGTAGGATGCAGCTGCGCAGCGTGCTGCGCTCATGGCCAGGAGCATTCCCGTGGCTGACCGCATCCTCGTCCTCTACGGCTCCTACCGCTCCGATCGGATGGGCATCCGGCTGGCGGATTTCATCGTCGCCGGCCTCAAGGCGCGCGGCGCCGACGCCGAGCTCATCGATGCCAAGGCGATCGGGTTGCCGATGCTCGACCGCATGTTCAAGGAGTACCCGCGGGGCTCGGCGCCCGAGGCCCTGGAGACGCTGGCCCGCAAGATCCGCGCGGCCGACGCCTTCATCTTCGTGACGGGGGAGTACAACTGGGGCGTCCAGCCCGGCCTGAAGAACCTGACCGACCATTTCCTGGAGGAATGGTTCTGGCGGCCTGCGGCCATCGCCAGCTATTCGGCAGGGCGCATCGCCGGCGCCCGATCCAGTCTTGTCTGGCACGGCACGCTGTCGGAGATGGGAATGGTCGTCGTATCGAGCACGCTGGCGGTGGGGCCGATCGGCCAGGCGCTCACGGCCGAGGGCAAGCCTGTCGGCGAGGCCGGGCAGCAGCTGGAGCGCGCCTTCGTCCGCTTCGCCGACGATCTTGCCTGGTGGACGGAAGCTGCCAGGACGCAGCGGGCCCACAAGGCGCCGCCGTACTGACCGGCGCGCCCTCTGCAACGCCTTCGGCTCCGGCCCCGCGCTTTCTCATGGATCGACATGCAAGGGGACCAGCACAAGCGCGTGCACGCACGATTGCACCTTAAGCAGAGTTGCCCACCTGGCCCAACGGATGCCAGCGTCCCTTGCGTCCCTTTCGATGCTTTCCTGCCAGACGGCAGCCCATCGCACGGTGAGTTTTGACCCCTTTCAGACCAACCCTCCTCCATTTTGTCATGGACTTTGTTCGGCTCAAGTGGGGATGCTTTCGGTTTGGGGATTATTCGAGCCCATCACGATGGGGTATCCTGGATCGTATTTCCGGGTTTTTACCTATATGTGCAGTTCGTCGGTACGTGCCATCTGCGCCCGAACTGCCTAGGCACACAGAGGGGGCTTCATCCAGCGGTCATCTGCGACCCAGCGCTCTCGCAGTGTCCGGCGCGGCACTGTGGAGCCAGCACTGCGCGTGATTTCCACTCGACTGGCGAGGTGGCTTGCAGACCTTCAGGACAAGGCCGGCTTCAGCCGTCTCAGCATCTCCGGGCGTCTTATCCTGCTCCTGCTCGCAGTGGAACTTCCGCTCAACCTTGTCATCGCCGGGGTGATCTGGAACCTAGTCGGGCGGGCCAACGAGCTGCAACGCACGGGCCTTGTTGTTGCCGCCCGATCAATCGCGGCCGGGGTCGATTCCGAGCTTGGTGCATACGTGGTCCTTGCGCAGGCGCTGTCTCGCTCGCCTGCGTTACTCGACGACAATCTCCACGCGTTCGAGGCGGAGGCTCGCCGCGCGTTACCGACTGGGGCAGACGCCTGGGTTCTGGTCTCGGATACGGATGGCCAGCAGCTCGTGAACACTCTTTTCGAACCGGGGCAGCCCCTGCCTCCTCGCCGCAGACCGCCGGAGGCGATCGCGGCGCAGAACCAAGCATTCGCAACGCGTTCGATCGTGATAACCGACCTCGTGAGAGGTCCGATCTCGCAGCAGTGGTTTGCAACTCTTCAGCTCCCCGTTTTCAAGCACGGCCAACCCTTTCGCGGGCTCGCCATCATCATGGGGCAGGGGGAATTCCTGCGCCTCCTCCACGCACAAGACATTCCGAAGAACTGGCTTGCCGGCATCATCGATGGCCAAGGCCGCTTCATTGCCCGCGTTCCACACGCCGAGGTCGGCACACCCGCATCGCGAGGGTGGCGCGACACCAAGGATCAAACGGGGTTGTTCGAGTTCGCCTCCCTTGAGGGAGATGCCGTGATTCAGGCCAATGCCCATCCATCTGCAAGCGACTGGAAGATAGGTGTTGCCGTCAGGAAAGCGGAGCTGCGCCAGGCAGTTTGGATGACAGTGCGCTGGGCGGTCTTGCTAGGTATTGGCCTCTCTGGCGCGAGTCTTCTGCTCGCCTGGGGTCTGGCCCGACAGATCACCCGGCCAATCGATCAGGTGCGCCGAGCGTTTTCTGATGTGTTCGGCGAACCTGGCAAGCCGCTTAAGATCGGACCGCCCGAGATCCTGGAGTTGCAGGACACGCTCTATCACACAACTCGCGAGCGGATGAGATCGAACCAGGCCCTCATGGAGGCTCTCTCCAAGCTTGAGCAAGAGATGTTGCTGCGCGAGGAGGCCCAGGGCGCACTGGCGCAGTCGCAGCGCATGGAGGCAATGGGCCAACTTGCGGGCGGTGTGGCGCATGACTTCAACAATGTTCTGGCGGCGATCTCCACTTACTTGGATGCGGCCATGCCTCGCAGCACCGACGAGAAGGCTCGCAAAGCGATCCAGGGCGCGATGGACGCGATCGAGATGGGCGCCAGCCTGACCCGCAAGCTGCTCTTCCTTTCAAGCCGGCATGGCGTAGGGCTTGAGCGACTGGATCTCAATCATCGGCTAACGACTACAATCGAGCTACTGAGGCGAACGCTCGGCGAGCAAGTAACCGTCACGTTGAGGTGCTCGCCCGACCCATGCCAGACCTTCGCCGATCCCGGTGATGTCGACAATGCGATCCTCAACCTCGCCATCAATGCGCGAGACGCGATGCCCAGTGGCGGCGCGCTCACGATTGAGACTAGTCACGTCACACTTGGTACCGACGCCGCTGGGCGTATCCCCAATGGCAAGTCCGGTGACTACGTGATGCTTACGGTCAGCGACACTGGGTATGGCATGAGCCCGGAGGTGCTCGCGCATGCCATGGAGCCGTTCTTCACGACCAAGGAACGCGGCAAGAGCACCGGGCTGGGCCTCGCCACGGTTCGTAGCACGGTCCGACAGGCGGGGGGCTTTGTTACGGTCGATAGCACCGTAGGCGAAGGTACGTCTGTACGTCTGTATTTCCCTAGGACCGAGCCTGAACTGATCGTGAGCCGTGCAAAGCCCTCTGCTCAAGAGGCTCCCTTAGGGGGCGGCGAGCTCATCCTGGTAGTCGAGGACAACGATAAGGTTCGGCAGGCCACCGTGAGCGGGCTTGAATCTCTCGGCTACGCTGTTCTTGAAGCGAAGACTGGGCACGACGCGATCAAGTTGCTTGAGTCCGGGGAGCCCGTTGCTCTCGTGTTCAGCGACATCGTCATGCCGGGTGGCATGACAGGGTATGATGTGGCGGAGCGTGTTCGTTCGATGAGCCCTCATTTGAAGGTATTGCTGGCTTCCGGATATAGCGGTCTCGACGTCAAGATGAGAAAGACAGCGAGAGATTTCAAAACACTGGAGAAGCCCTACAGCCGGGCGCAGCTTGCTTGCGCGCTCCGCGAAGCACTCCACGGTTGACCGCTTCCGGATCGGCGAGCCGAATTGTTGGCACACTGAGACTTTCCCGTCGGCGAGTTCCGGAACTGGCACACTTCCTCCGGTCTGCGTCCGTCAGGGTCCGGAGGCATAACGGTCTTTGCCGGCGTGCTCGCGTTGGCCAAGGAGGAGAATCTGCTTAAGATAGTGCCACCACCTCTGCTTGCCGAGCCAACGGAGCCGCGCCCGGCTGCAGCGGCCAGTCCGTCGAGTTGCGCATCTCCCCCGCAGCCTTGATCTCGGCAAGGCGGGCCAGATCGACCTCGGCGTGTACCCACTGGGGACGGTTGAGTGCACCTTCCGCCAGCACCCCGGTGTCGGAGAAGCTGTGGTCGGCGGGCACGAAAACGCCGGCGGCGCCGGCGTTGTGGTCGATGGCGGGCGACCACAACGCATCGCCCACGGTGGGCGACAGCACCGTAACGCAGGTATTCTCCAGAGCCCGCGCGAGGGCTGCCGTCCGTACGCGGTGGTAGCCCGAGACGAACTCGGTGCAGGAGGGAACCAGCACGATCTGTGCTCCCGCCTCGGCCTGGGCGCGCACCAGAAGCGGGAACTCGCTGTCGTAGCAGATGGCGATGCCGATGCGGCCCAATGCGGTCTCGAACACCTTGAGGCCCGTGCCGCCCGAGACGCCCCAGTCGCGCTCGAACGGCGTCATGATCAGCTTCTCCTGGACGCCGACCCCGCCGGACGGCGCGAACAGCCGCGCCGCATTCACATACCGGCCCGACCCGCGCGCGCTCGGACCGCTGGCAGCCAGGATGTGAACGCCGTATGTCCGCGCCAGCTCGGCATGCGCCGCATCCATCTCCGGCAGCGCATCCGACACCGCAGCGAGCGACGCCGCCAGATCGCCGGCCACCGACGCGCCGGCCGCGGCGGCATACTCCATGGCTCCGTACTCGGGAAACACCAAGAGCTGCGCGCCGGCACCGGCCGCCTCGGCGACCCACCGCGCGAGCTTGTCGCGGTAGGCACCGAGCGAGGCCAGCGCCTCGGGTGGATATTGCGCGGCCGCGATCCGTAGATGGCCCATCATGGCTCTCATATGGGCCGTCAGAGCGCCCGCATCCAGAACTGCATGGGCTTCTCCGTCTCGCCCGACGCGTCGATGTCCTTCCAGGCGAAGCGGGTGACGAGGCCATCGGCCTTGGCGTAGCCGCGCTTCTGCCAGAACGCGTCCAGCGGCACGTAGTCCTTCGGCCGCAGCGGGTGGTCCTCGGGCCGCACCACCGCGCAGAACGCCGCATGCGTGAACCCGCCCAAGGCGCGCGCCTGCGCCTCGCGATGGTCGAAGAAGGCGTGGCCCAGGCCGCGGCCCCGGTAAGCCCTCAGCAGCACCGATTCGCCGCAGTAGAAGATGCGGCCGATGTCGTAGCCGCGCGCCGCGAATGGCGCGGAGACCTCGGCCTCCGCCTCGGCCATCGGCGCCCCGGTTGCGCATCCGACGATGTTCTCGCCGTCGTAGGCGGCGACGATCACGGCGCCCCGCGCGGCGGCCAGCTTGGCGAGATACGTCTGCTCGTACTCAAGCGTGCCGTCGTAGAGATAGGGCCAGTCGTGGAACACGGCGATCCTGAGCCGCGCCAGCGCGTCCAGCGCGCCGGCCATGCTCTTGCCGGTGAGCGGCGCGACGCGGACCGTCATGCCGGCGGCTCCTGCGCCTGAGCGGCGATCTGTTTCAGCCAGGCGGCCAGGTTGTAGTAGGTCGTCACGCGGGCGATCAGCCCGTCCGTCACCTCGAAGAACGCCCCGGCCGGCAGGCGGTAGGTCTGGCCGGTCGCCGGCGGCAGGCCGTCGTCGGTCTCGATGTAGGTGCCGAGCACATCGAACTCGGCCGCGGCCCCGGCGCCGTCGGCGGTGGCCATCACGACGATGCTCTCCAGCTGCTCGGCGTAGCAGCGCTCCATGTGCGCCGAGAAGGCGCGGAACGCGGTCTTGCCGGTGCGCCGGGCACCCTGATTGACGTCGTGGACCACATCCTCGGCGAGACAGGCCAGCATCTTCTCGTCGTCGCCGGCGTTGAAGGCGGCGTAGTAGCGCTCGATCAGCGCGACGGTGTCGGCGGCGGCCCAGTCTGCGGCCATGACAGCTCCTCCGAATCGGATCCCAACATGCGCCTAACCCCCTGCTTAGCAGGGGCGAGGCTCCCATTCCAGGAGGGGCCAGACCCTGGGCCAGACCCGGCGGGTCTGACCCCTTTCCGCGCAGTGCGGCCCTGCACGCCGCGGGTTTGCCTCGGTGGGCCGATGCAACTACCGTGCGCCGGCCCTCAGCGCCGCCCCCCCTTAAAGCCCGGAGCCTGCCACATGCACCTCCTGCGCCGCGTGTTCTACGGCTGGTACGTCGTCGGCGCCGTGCTCGTCGTCACCACCGCCTTCTCCGGATTCATCTTCTACAACCTCTCCGTCCTGCTCGCCGCCTTCGTGGCGGAGAAGGGCTTCCCCGTGGCGCTCGCCAGCAGCGCCACCGCCTCCTTTTTCGTGGCCGCCGGCTTCGCCGGCGTGGCGGCGGGCTGGCTGGTGGACCGCATCGACGTGCGCCTCGTCATCAGCGGCGGCGCCATCCTGGCCGCGCTGGCGCTTGCCTCGGTGGGCGCCCTCGACGCCACCTGGCAGCTCTTCGCCTTCCACATCGTGCTCGGCTTTGCCCACGGCACCTGCGGACTCGTTCCCGTCACCACCGTGATCGCGCGCTGGTTCAACGTGCAGCGTGCACTCGCCTTCTCCGTCGGCTCGACCGGCCTGTCGCTGGGCGGCATCGCCGTGACGCCCCTGGTGGCGCTCGGCGTCGAGCGGCACGGCCTGGAGGCCACGGCCCCGTGGATCGCACTCGGCCTGCTGCTCGGCATCGTTCCGCTCACCCTATTGATCATACGCCCGAGCCCGCAGTCCATGGGCCTCGCCCCGGACGGCATGAGCCGCGCCGAGGCGGCCGCCGCCCCGGCCACGCCGTCCACCCCGCTCGCAGCGGCGCTGCGCCACGGCTACTTCTACGCGGTCTCGATCGCCTACCTGTTCGTGCTCGGCTCGCAGGTGGCCGGCATCGCCCACTTCTACCGCCTCGCCAGCGCCCGGGCCGGCGCCGAGACCGCGGCGCTGGCGCTCGCCGCGATGGCCGCCACCAGCACCATTGGCCGGCTGATCGGCGGCGCCATCCTGCTCAAGCTGCCGGCGCGGACGTTCGCGCTCGCCATGACGGCCATGCAGGCGGCGGCGCTGGCGGTGCTCGCCTTCGCGCACAGTCGCTGGGCCCTTCTCCTCGGCGTCGCCGCGTTCGGGCTCACCATGGGCAACTCGCTGATGCTGCACCCGCTGCTCCTGGTGGAGCGGTTCGGCACCCGCGACTATGGCCGCATCTACGCCCTGAGCCAGCTCGTATCGGTCTGGGGCCTGGCCGGCGGCGCGACCCTGGTGGGGCTCATCTACGAGGCGAGCCGGGGCTACGAGGTGGCGTACACGGCCATCGCACTGACCTCGCTGGCCGGTCTTGCGGTCCTGGCTGCCTACGGCCCGAACGGGCTGCGGATCGGCAGGATCGGGGTCAGCCCCCCTGCGCATGCCGCCGTCGACGCCGGCAAGGTTCGAGCCGAGGCGCCTGCCCCCGTGTCGATTACGCAGGGGCCAGACGCAAGCGGCGGGCGCGCATGAGCAGGAACGCCGCGATCGTCCCGTTCAAGAGGTTCCAGGCGAGCCCGTGGGCGAACGCCTGCCAGTAGCTGCCCGTGTGGTCGAAGATGGCGCCCGACAGCCATCCGCCGAGCGCCATCCCGGCGATGGTGGCCATGATGACGATGCCGACGAGGGTGCCGGTCAGCCGCGGCGGGAAGTAGGCACGCACGATCACCGCATACATCGGCACGATGCCGCCCTGGAACAGGCCGAACAGCGCCGAGATCACGTACAGCGACGCCAGCCCGTCGAACAGGAGGTAGAGGAGCAGCGCCACGCCCTGCAGCACCGAGCCGATCAGCAGTGTGGCGACGCCGCCGATGCGGTCGGCGACGAAGCCGGAGGCGACGCGGCTGACGATGCCGAACCCCAGCATCAGCGACAGCATCTCCGCCCCGCGCGCCACCCCATAGCCGAGGTCGCCGCAGTAGGCGACGATGTGCACCTGCGGCATCGACATGGCCACGCAGCAGGCGACCCCGGCGATGCACAGCAACGCGAACAGGGCGTTGGGCGAGAGCCCCAGCGAGGCGTTGCTGTCGGCCGCCACCGCCGCGGCGGCATTCGCCTGGTGCGCCGCCAGCCGGCGCCGCAGCACTGCCACCAGCGGCAGCATGGCCACGACGCAGAAGGCGCCGACGATGAACTGGGTGCGACGCCAGCCTCCCGCCTCGACCAGATGATATATCACCGGCGGCCAGATCGCTCCGCCCAGGTAGTTGCCCGAGGCACAGATGCCCACGGCAATGCCGACCCGACGCGTGAACCAGTGCGAGATGTCGGCGATCAGCGGCGCGAAGGTGGCCGCGCTGCCGGCGCCGATGAACAGGTTGGCCAGCGCGAACAGCATGAGGCTCGGAGCCAGTCCCGAGACGACGAAGGCAAGCCCCAGGGTCAGGATGGCGCCGATCAGCGGCAGCACGATGCCGAGCCGGTCCACCAGCCGCCCGAGGGCCACGGTGCCGGCGCCAAAGCCGATCATGGTGAGCGTGTAGGGCAGCGAGGCGTCCGCCCGCGCCACGCCGAACTCGGCCTGCACGGCCGGCAGCGTCACCACCACGGCCCACATGCCCACGCTGCCGATGGTACCGATGACGAGACAGGTGAGGAGCCGCACCCATGCGTAGGCGGACTCCGCCTCGCCCGTTCCCCTGCCTGCGATGTCCTGAGCGGAGCCGTGCATGGGGCGGGACAATCAGCCCCCCGCCCCGCCCGGTCAAGCTCGGATGCCCACGAAACGCGCACGGCTGCCATGAGGAACGGCAGCGTGGACCGGATTGCAGCCCGGCAGGCGCCGCAAGGTTGTGGGCTCCAATCCGTTTGGAGCCCCCTGCCGACCCGTGTAGGTTGATCGCGAAGCCAGACCCAACCCATCCGCATGCGACCCAGACCGATGGCGAAGCCGAAGAC
>DATMZP010000432.1:0-7143 GCA_035573595.1 Hyphomicrobiaceae bacterium | reverse complement strand
CCTTGCAAGCAGGCCGTGAGAGCCTGACGCGCCGATCGTGGCCGGACTCGGCTAAAATCGCGTCCGGATGCCAAGGGGCGAGGTGCGGGCATGCGCAGGAGTGGGTTCACGCGGCGGTCGGCCGGATGGCGTCTCGCGGGCGCGCTGCTGCTTGTGGGCGCAGCAATTCTGGGCATGGCCGTGTGGCGCCCGCTGCCGGCCTCCGCCGTCGACATATCGCCGCTCGAGGGGCTGGCCGGCCGCTGGGTGGGCGAGGGCCGCCTTGGGGTCAAGGGCAACCCGACCGAGCAGGTCAAGTGCCGCGTCACCTACGTCTACGTCCAGGACGGAGACCAGCTCAAGCAGAGCATCCGCTGCGCCTCGGCGGGCGGCAACGTCGAGGTGCACAGCGTCGTCTCGCACGTCGCCGGCAAGCTCACCGGCACGTGGCAGGAGGTGGTCCGCAACCTGAGCGGCGATCTCTCCGGCACCGTCACGCCGCGCGGCTTCAAGGTCAACGTGCGTGGCGCCGACCTCACGGCCAACATGGACATCATCCTGGTCAACGCCAAGCAGGTGATCGAGATCCAGTTCATCAACAGCTCGCTCCTCGGGCTGACGCTGGTGCTGGAGCGGGGCTGACCGGTCCCTCGCAGCCTCGACCCTGAGCCTTGGGCTCCCACGTCGCCGTTGGCGCGGCTGCGGCGCCCCGCTCTGTGGAAAAGGCCGATATCGAGGTGGGAAACAGATCGGGGCTTGCCGGGAAGCCACGCGAATCGGCTATGGGCGGCATTTCGAACCCCTGGGACAGAGGATTGCCGCCATGCCCATCCGGTACGAATACGACCTCGACCATAATGGCGAGTGGCGCTGGATCGCCGTCTCCGAGACCGGCGCGACCTCGGCCATCTCGCCCATGGGGTACGCCAGCCTGCAGGACTGCATGCACGCGGTCGGCCTGATGCGGGCGCCAGGTGGCCTCGCCGTGCTGCCCGGCGTCGAGGCTCAGCGTCAGATGGCCCACCAGCCTTCCGAGCTGCCGGAGAAGTCGCTGTCCCGCCTGTATCGGCGCCCCCCCGCGGCGCAGGCCAGGTGACGAGTCTGGACCACCACCGGCAGGGGGCGATCAGGGGGCAACCCTCGCCTACGCCGCCTCTTTCACGGTCTCGCCGTTGATCGCGAGATGGCCGCCGCGCACCGTGACGCGCACGGTGTCGCCGTCGCGGATGCGGCCTGAAAGGATCTGCTCGGCCAGCGGGTCCTGCACCGACTTCTGGATCACGCGTTTCAGGGGCCTCGCGCCGTAGGTCGGATCGTAGCCGCGGTTGGCGAGCCACGTGCGGGCGGCGTCATCCAGCTCCAGCTTGAGCTTCCGGTCGGCCAGGAGCCGCTGCAGGCGGCCGATCTGGATATGGACGATGGACACCATCTGGTCGCGCCGCAGGCGGTGGAACAGGATGATGTCGTCGACGCGGTTCAGGAACTCGGGGCGGAACTTGGCGCGCAGCTCGGCCATGACGTAGGGCCGCGCCGCGTCCGTATCCTCGCCCTCCTTCTGGTTGGCCAGATACTCCGAGCCGATGTTGGAGGTCATCACGATCAGCGTGTTCTTGAAGTCCACCGTGTGACCCTGGCCATCGGTGAGCCGGCCGTCGTCCAGCACCTGCAGGAGCACGTTGAAGACGTCGGGGTGCGCCTTCTCGATCTCGTCAAACAGCACCACCTGATAGGGCCGCCGGCGAACCGCCTCCGTGAGCGCGCCGCCCTCCTCGTAGCCGACGTAGCCCGGGGGCGCACCGATCAGGCGGGCCACGGAGTGCTTCTCCATGTACTCGCTCATGTCGATGCGCAGGAGCGCCGACTCGTCGTCGAACAGGAACGCGGCGAGCGCCTTGGTCAGCTCGGTCTTGCCGACGCCCGTGGGGCCCAGGAAGATGAACGAGCCGATCGGCCGGTTCGGGTCCTGCAGGCCGGCGCGGGCACGCCTGACCGCCTTGGAAACCGCATCGACAGCCTCCTGCTGGCCGACCACGCGTTTGCCGAGCTCCTGCTCCATGCGCAGCAGCTTGTCGCGCTCGCCCTCCAGCATCTTGTCCACGGGGATGCCGGTCCAGCGGGAGACGATGGCGGCCACATGGTCGGGCGTGACGGCCTCCTCCACCATGGCGCCGACCTTGGCGTCGCCGGCCTCCAGTTCCTTGAGCTTCTTCTCCAGGCCCGGGATCACGCCGTAGGCCAGCTCGCCGGCCCGGCCAAGGTCGCCGCGGCGCTGCGCCTGGTTCAGCTCGTTGCGGCGCTGGTCCAGCTCCACCTTGAGCTTCTGCGCTGACCCCAGCTTCTTCTTCTCGCTTTCCCAGCGGGCGGTGAGGGACTTGGATTTCTCCTCCAGGTCGGCGATCGACTTGTCGAGGCGCGCCAAGCGGTCCTTCGAGGCTGCATCGCTCTCCTTGCGCAGAGCTTCGCGCTCGATCTTCATCTGCATGAGGTCGCGGTCGATGGCATCCAGTGCCTCGGGCTTGGAATCGATCTCCATCTTGAGCCGCGAGGCCGCCTCGTCCATCAGGTCGATGGCCTTGTCGGGCAGGAAGCGGTCTGTGATGTAGCGGTTGGAGAGCGTGGCCGCGGCCACCAGGGCCGAGTCGGTGATGCGAACGCCGTGGTGCTGCTCGTACTTCTCCTTGAGCCCGCGCAGGATCGAGATGGTGTCCTCCACCGTGGGCTCGGACACGAACACGGGCTGGAAGCGCCGCGCCAGAGCCGCGTCCTTCTCGATGTGCTTGCGGTACTCGTCGAGGGTGGTGGCGCCGACGCAGTGCAACTCGCCGCGCGCCAGCGCGGGCTTTAGGAGGTTGCCGGCGTCCATGGCGCCCTCGGCCTTGCCGGCGCCGACGATGGTGTGCAGCTCGTCGATGAACAGGATGATGCGCCCGCCCTCGGCCTGCACCTCGGAGAGCACGGCCTTGAGCCGCTCCTCGAACTCGCCGCGATACTTGGCGCCGGCGATCAGCGCCCCCATGTCGAGCGCCAGCAGGCGCTTGTCCTTGAGGCTCTCGGGCACGTCGCCCTTGACGATGCGCTGGGCGAGGCCCTCGGCGATGGCGGTCTTGCCGACGCCGGGCTCGCCGATCAGCATGGGGTTGTTCTTGGTGCGGCGGGAGAGCACCTGGATGGTGCGGCGGATCTCCTCGTCGCGGCCGATCACCGGGTCGACCTTGCCCTCGGCGGCCGCAGCGGTGAGATCGCGCGCATAGCGCTTGAGGGCGTCGAAGCTCTGCTCAGCCGAGGCGCTGTCGGCGGTGCGCCCCTTGCGAAGGTCGTCGATGGCATGGCTGAGCGAGGTGGGGTTGACGCCCGCCTCGTTGAGGGCGCGGCCGGCGTCGGTGGAAGGCTCCATGGCCAACGCGAGCAGCAGCCGCTCGACGGAGACGAACTTGTCGCCGGCCTTCTGCGCGAGCTTCTCGGCCTGGTCGAAGGCGCGCGCCAGCTCCGGCGCGAGGTAGACCTGGCCGGCGCCGCCACCGGAGACCTTCGGCCGTCTCGCCAGCACCCGCTCGACGGCGGCGAGCGCGTCGCCAGGCCGGCCTCCAGCGGCTTGAATGATGCGGGCCGCCAGGCCCTCGGGGTCGTCGATCAGGACCTTCAACAGGTGGTCGGTGCCGAACTGCTGGTGGCCCTCGCGCAGGGCCAGGCTCTGTGCCGCCTGCACGAAGCCCCGTGCGCGGTCCGTGTAGATGTCGAAGTTCATGGCGTCCTTCCTCGGCACGGCCATGCCACCCCTAAAGGGCGCGACAACGCCGTCGTTTGACCCAACTCAAACTTCTGGTCGCTGACCCGGAATCGGCGTCAGCGACCGAATCTCCGCACATATAGTGCGGCGCTATTGCGCCAAAAAGGCTCGGTAGGCTATGCGCTCGTACGGAAAAACCATGAGTCCCCCCTATGCAAACGCCCGAGGGCGAGCCGGCACGCGTCAGCGCCATCTATCGCTATCCCGTCAAGGGGCTGACGCCTGAGTGGCTGGAAGGCGTCGAGTTGCGGCCGGGCGAGACCCTCCCCTTCGACCGCGCCTATGCCATCGAGAACGGCCCCGGCCGCTTCGACCCCGAGGCGCCGCGGCACCTGCCCAAGATCGCCTTTCTGATGCTGATGCGCGACGAGCGGCTCGCCACGCTTAGGAGCAGCTTCGACGACGGGACCCACACGCTGACCATTGCGCGCGGCGGCAAGCCGGTCGTGAAGGGTGGGCTCGACACCGCACTGGGACGCCAGCTGATCGAGCAGTTCATGGCGGCGTACATGAAGGCGGAGCTGCGCGGGGCGCCTAGAATCGTGCAGGCGGCGGGCCACAGCTTCTCTGACGTGGCGGCCAAGTGCGTGCACATCGTCAACCTGGCGAGCGTGCACGAACTGGAGCGCGCCACGGGGCGCAAGGTAGACCCGCTGCGCTTTCGCGCCAACGTCTATGTCGACGGGCTGGCGCCGTGGGCGGAGCTTGGCTGGGTGGACAAGGAGATCGGCATCGGGCCGGCGCGGCTTGCAGTGTTCGCCCGCACGCGGCGGTGCGAGGCCACCAACGTCGATCCGGAGACCGGCGCACGCGATATGGCGGTCCCCGCCGCACTGTTGCGCACGTGGGGGCACCAGGACTTCGGCATCTACGCGAAGGTCACGACCGGTGGCGCTATCGCCGCCGGAACCCCGGTTGCCGTGCTGGGAGGCCGTTAAGAAAGACGCGGTAAGCGCAGAGGCGCGTCTGCGGCGAGCCTCATGTCAGCGGCGCGAGGACAGGCGCTCCTGCGTGGGCGATCACTCGCCGGTCGGCTCGGTCTTGGGGCCGGGGTCCCCGTTCTCGCTGCTGCGCACGCGGCGCACCGGGCGGCGCAGGAACTCAGGCTGCTCGTGCACCTGCTGGAAGCGCTCGCGGCGGCGCGGCTGCTCGCTCGCGGCCTCGGCGACCTGCTCCGGCGGACGTTCCTGCGGCTCGGATCGTGCCTCGCCACGCGGCTCCCGCGGCTCGGCCTGCCGCTCGCGCTCCGCGAAGCCCTGCCGCTCGCCACGCTCCCCGCGCTCGCCGAAGCGGGGGCGGTTCTGGTCGCGGCGGAAAGGCCGGTCGGGCCGCTGCTGGTCCTGATGGCGTTGATCCTGGTGACGCTCCTGTCGGGCCTGGTGCTCGCCACCGCCCTGCGGACGCGGCTGCGGCTGGTGGCCCGGCGGCACCTGCGGCACGAACGGCGGCTGGAAGCCGTCGTCGGCCATGTCGCCCTCGTCGCCGAACTCGTCGAGGCCTTCGCCCATCTCGCCCGGCCCGCGCATGCGCTGGCCGACGCCGTTGCCCCCGTCGCCGGGCTGATTGAACTGCTCGCGGTAGGCCATGATGATGCGGCTGTAGTGCTCGGCGTGCTGGAGATAGTTCTCCGCCAGCACCGGGTCGCCGCTCGACTGTGCCTCGCGCGCCAGCGAGAGGTACTTCTCCGCAATGTGAGCGGGAGTGCCGCGGATCCTCTCCGCCGGCCCGTTCGATTCGAAGCTGCGCGACAGCGGATTGCCGTGGTGCCCCTTGCGGTTATTGTTGTTGTTGTTGTTGCGGCCACGTCCGCGGCGGTTCTGTTGTCCTTGCCTCACTGACTTAAGGGCTCCCGTCCTACTGAAAGCATCATCTCCATCCGCACAAGGAACCGCGGGCAAGATCCCGCCGTCGACATACCCGATGGCACCTTCAAGCGAGTGTGCCCCGGGAAGTCCCGTTCCAAGTCCGCTCGTCGCTCACAAGCTTGAGCTTGCGACCTAGATTGCAACCCAAGGGGGCGGCAATGGCCTCGACCTGTTCCCTATTCCGCGCCCGACCCCACGCGCGGCCACGGCGCTCGGCAAGTCACGCCATCGATGCGGTCTCGTGGGCGGCTAGTGGTGCTGACGATACGTCGCCTTGTTGCGAGCAATTCAACCTGCTGCGCATCGCTCCAAACGCCGCGCCCTGTGTGCCAACAACTCCCAGGCCCGGCGGCGGTCGATTCCACTGACACATAGCCTATCGCGGCATCGGCCAAGATCCAAGGCCTTTCTATGCATGTGTCCCAGCTCGTGCTCTCATAGCAACACAGCGTCGCATTCCCGCGACATCGCGGTAGATGTGTGTCTCTGCGACAGCTTGACCCATGCTGCCGGCAATGATCGCAGCGACCGCGTCGGCCTGATCGTAGCCGACCTCCAGAACGATCCACCCGTCCGGAACCAGCCGCGTAAGCCACGGCGCCCATGCCCGATAGAGAGCCAAGCCGTCGGCTCCGCCATCAAGTGCAGCTGCGGGGTCGAAGTTATGAACCTCAGGCTCAAGGTGCGCGATCTCGCCGGTGCGCACGTAGGGAGGGTTGCTGATCAGGATATGGAAGGTACCTGGCACGGTTTCAAGCCCGTCGGCGATTAACCAGGAGGATCGTCGCGAGACCCCGAAGTGACACGCATTGTCGCGGGCAACCGCGAGGGCGGCCCGACTTATATCGGTGCCCGTACCGCGGGCGCCCTCCAGCTCGCAGAGCAGGGTCAGCAGCAGGCAGCCTGAGCCCGTACCGACATCCAGGATGCGCAGGCCGTGGCCCGTCCAACCCTCCCGACGGACGGCATCGAGGGCTGCCTCGATCAAGGTTTCGCTTTCGGGGCGCGGATCGAGCGTGGCGGGCGAGATGGCAAAGGTGCGGCCGTAGAAATCGCGCTGGCCGAGGATGCGCGACACCGGCTCCCGCCTGGCGCGACGCGCCACGTGCGCGGAGAGGGTGGCCAGCTCAGGCGGCGTCAGGATGCGCCCGGGCTCGCTCAGCAAGCTGGCGGCGGAGATATCGAGCACAGCGGCGATGAGCCGGCGCACGTCGCCGCCGGCGTCCTCGATGCCGGAGCGCGCGAGCGCCGCGGTCCACTGCCGCAAGGCCGTGCCCGTCGTAACGTGGGCACCGGCCGGCGACGGGTCGCGGGACTCCAGGATCGGATCAGGCTCCGGCATTTTCGCTCATGTTTCGCTCAGGGCGGCCAGCTCGCCGGCCTGGTTGTGGGCGACGAGCGCGTCGACCACCTCGTCCAGCGCCGTGCCCTCCAGCACCTCGCCCAGTTTGTGCAGGGTGACGCCGATGCGGTGGTCGGTCACGCGGCCCTGGGGGAAGTTGTACGTGCGGA
>DATMZP010000431.1:0-4556 GCA_035573595.1 Hyphomicrobiaceae bacterium | reverse complement strand
TGCCTACGGCTACCGCCCCACCGGCCGCGCCGAGGACCACAGCGATGCCGCGCTCGCCGCGCAGGCGAAGATGCCGCCGGACCGTGTAGGCGACTTCTTCCAGGGCGGCCCCTTCTGCAGCGACGAGTTCGACGCGGAGCGAGATGGCATCTGGTGACGGCGAATGGCCAATCGCGAAAGAGTGGCGAAGTCCATTCGCCACTCCCCATTCGCTATTCGCCCGCTGCTGTCGGGCTGCGCGCTTTGCGCTGACTGACCCGACCTATAGCGGCTTGATCGCGACCTTGCGCCACTTGAGCAGACCGGAGCCGTGCTGGAGAGCGATGGGCCCGTCGGTGAAGAACCCGTTGTGCAGCTCCACGGTTTTCTGGCCGTTGAGCAGGACAGTGATGAGGCGTCCCTTGGCGGTGATCTCGTAGGTGTTCCATTTGCCGCCGGCCTTGGGCATCGGGCTCACCTCGGCGAACTTGACGATGGCGCCGGTGCCGTAGGTCGGGTCCTTGCGCTGGTCGAAGATGTTGACCTCGTAGCAGCTCGTGTCACCGATCTTGGCGGGGTCCTGACAGCGGAGGAAAATACCACTGTTGACGTCGTCGCTGGCCCAGAACTCGGCGTAGATCTGGAAGTCCTTGTACTTCTCCTTGCTGACGAGATAGGCGGGGTCCTGGCTGGTGCGCTTGTCGGCGACGAGCGCGCCGTCCTCCATTCGCCAGTTGGTCTCGCCCACCTTGTTCCACTCGCCCATGGTCTTGTCGTCCACCAGGATGGTCCAACCTGGGCCGGCCTGCCCGGCGCTCGGGGGCGCGAGGCCGGCGACGACCACCGCAACCGTCAAGCCCAGGCCCAAGACGAATGTGCCGTTCCATATGCATCGCATCGTGAAATCCTCCCAAGGCGCTGTTGAGCGCGTCCTCTCCGCCGGCGATTGTGAGTCGGCGCCGGCTTGAGCGGCAGCTTAGAGCTTCCCCGGATGATGCGGAAGATCAGCTCGACTACGGGACGGCGATGCCGGTCAGGTGCCGCTGTCGCCCGGCATTCCATCCGGCATCGGGAAGAACGCGCTGCCACTCCACACACCGAGACCGCACCCCTCCTCGACGGCGATCTCGACCAGATCGTGCACGAGCGCGCGGGTGACGAGCGCCTCCAGGCGGCCGCGCACCCGCAGATAAGGCTTGAGGCCGCTGTTATCGGGCTCGACGGCGAAGCGTAACGGATGCTCCGGGCCGGCCGCGACGATGTCGTCGACATTGGTGCGGAAGATGAGGCTCTGCGACGCGCCGGCGCCGCGCACCTCCATCTCGACCGCCAGGAACGGTGCGTCGTCCACCGCCACATCGATCTTCTCGGCCGGCGTCACCAGGTAATGCCGCCCGTCCGCATCCTTGCGCAGCACGCCGGCGAACAGCTTGACGAGCGCCGGCCGCGCGATGGGGCTGTCCCGATACAGCCAGACGCCGTCGGCCCGGATGCTGAGGCCGATGTCGCCGCAGCAGGGCGGGTCCCACTGCTCGACGGGCGCCGGCTCTCTCGTGGCCTGCGCCCGAATCAGGGCCTCCAGCCCGCCGATGCGATTGGTGCCAACGTCGGACGGCATTTGCGGGTCGACCGATTCAACGGTGCCAGACCCAGAGGGTCTGACACCCCTCAACTCGGAAACTTCGCCAGAGGCTTCGCGTCACCCGAATCGGCCGGAGCCGGCGTGCGCGCCACATTCATCATCATGGCGAGGAAGCTGTAGTAGCCGCAGATCCCCGTCAGGTCGATGACGCCGCGCTCGCCGAACAAGGCCAGCGCCCGCGCGTAGGTGGCGTCGCTCACGCTCCGGCGATTGTGCAGCTCGATGGCGAACTCGTAGGCCGCGATCTCGTCCTCGGCCATCTTGGGCGGGCGCCGGCCCTCGCCAATGGCGTCGGCGATTTCTCGCGCCAGCCCCGCTTCCGTTGCATGGCGATAGTGGTAGGTCCATTCGAATTGCTGGGTCCACTCGCGCGCCGTGATGAGGATCACCATCTCGCTCACCCGCTTGGGCAGCGCGTTGCGGAAGCGCAGGTAGTCGCCCATGGCCTTGGCCCGCAGCATGACCTCGGGCGACCGCAGCATCACCGCGAACGGCCCGTGCGCCGCGTAGCCGCGGCCCTGCTGGAACTCCTCGGCGGCCTTCCGCTGCTCCTCGGTGAGACCTGCAGGTGCAAGCGGGCCCAGGCGCTCGGCGCTCATGATCACATTCCCTCGACTTTACTATTGTTGCGCGATCTTTGCGTTATCATGCGGCGGATTGCTATCGTTTTCAGCACTCTAGCCAGCCTGTCCATATTGTGACCATCATTGCCGACACTGTTTCGTGAAAACCAGCGGTGGAGCGTATATAGTTCAGGGTCATGAGCACACTCACCCAAACCGATGAAGCCATCGTCGCCCGCGTCGAGGCGGCCGGCGAGCGTATCCAGCGCGTGCACAAGGCTGCAAGCGCCGTCGTCTTCGGCCAGGAGCAGGTGATCGAGCACACCCTGATCACACTGCTCTGCGGCGGCCACGCCCTGCTGATCGGTGTGCCGGGCCTCGCCAAGACGCTGCTGGTGGAGACGCTCGGCCGGATCCTGGGGCTCGACGCCAAGCGCATCCAGTTCACGCCCGACCTGATGCCCTCCGACATCATCGGCTCGGAGGTGCTGGAGGACAACGCCGCCGGCCGGCGCAGCTTCCGCTTCGTCAAGGGCCCCATCTTCGCCCAGCTCCTGATGGCCGACGAGATCAACCGGGCGAGCCCCAAGACCCAGTCGGCGCTGCTGCAGGCCATGCAGGAGCACCACGTCACCGTTGCCGGCCAGCGCCATGACGTGCCGGCGCCGTTCCACGTGCTAGCCACCCAGAACCCGCTGGAGCAGGAAGGCACCTATCCCCTTCCCGAGGCCCAGCTCGACCGGTTCCTTCTGCAGATCGACGTGAGCTATCCCGACCAGGGGGCCGAGCGGCGCATGCTGTTTGCCACCACCGGCAACGAGGAGCGGCGCGTCGAGCAGGTTCTGACCGCCCAGGAGCTGCAGACGATGCAGCGTCTCGTGCGCCAGATCCCGGTACCCGACAAGGTGGTGGAGGCGATCCTGAGGCTCGCCCGCTCGGCCCGGCCCGGCACCGGCGCGGGCGCCGACACCGACCGGCTGATCGCCTGGGGTCCCGGCCCGCGCGCCAGCCAGGCCCTCATGCTGGCGGTGCGCGCCAAGGCCCTGATCGACGGCCGCCTCGCACCCTCGGTGGACGACGTGGTGGCGCTCGCCGAGCCCATCCTCAAGCACCGCATGGCGCTCACCTTCACCGCCCGCGCCGAGGGCGAGACGGCCAGCGGCGTGATCAATCGCCTGACAGCAGCTCTAGGGTAAGCTTAGGTGGCGGTGCGCGGATCTGCGAGGGCAACCGGCGGCGGGACAGGCGTCTTCAAGCTTGAAGGCGAGGCACACGTCCTTGCCGACCGTCTTCCGGACTTGCTGCTGGAGTCTCTCAAGGTCGCCAATACGGTGGCGCACGGCATCCATGGCCGGCGCCGCGCCGGCACCGGCGAGACATTTTGGCAGTTCCGGCAATTCCAGGGCGGCGACCCGGCGACAGTGATCGACTGGCGGCGCTCGGCCAGCTCCGACACGCTCTACGTGCGCGAGCGCGAGTGGGAGGCCTCGCACACCTTCTGGCTCTGGCCCGACGTCTCCCCCTCCATGACGTTCCGCAGCCATCTGGCCCCGATTGAGAAGCGTGACCGGGCCATCGTCCTCACGCTGGCCGTGGCCGAGATGCTGGTACGCGCCGGCGAGCGTGTCGCCCTCCTGGGGCTCACGGCGCCGCTCGCCAGCCGCAAGGCCACCACGCGTCTTGCCGAGGCGCTGGTCGCCAACGAGGGCACCGAGCCCCTCAACGCGAGCCTGCCGCCCAAGGCGCGCCTCTCCCGCTTCTCCAGCGCCATTCTCGTCGGCGACTTCCTCGACCCGGCCGAGACCGTGGCCAAGCGCCTCAGCGAGATGGCGGAGAACGGCGTGCAGGGCCACCTGATCCAGGTACTCGACCCCGCCGAGGAGACGCTGGCTTACGAGGGCCGCGTGGAGTTCCGCTCGCCCGAGGGCGGCGAGCGCTGGATCGCCGACCGCGTCGAGACGGTGCGCGAGGCCTATCATAAGAAGCTTACCGCCCACCGCGCCCAGATCGAGGATGCGGCGCGGCGGCTCGGCTGGTCGTTCCTCGTGCACCACACCGACCGCCCGGCCGCCGAGCCCCTGCTCACGCTCATCATGCGCCTGCAGGGCATGACCGGCGATTATCGCTGGAAGCCGCAGGGGGAGGCCGCCGCAGACGCCGCTCGCGAGCCCGAGAGGGACGCTCGATGATGCTCGGCCCCATCGCCTTCCTGAGCCCCTTGTTGCTCGGCGGTCTTCTGGCCCTGCCGCTCATCTGGTGGCTGCTGCGCGGCATCCCGCCGAGCCCCCAGCGCATCGCCTTCCCGCCCACGCGCATCCTGGTGGGAATCGAGAACCGGGAGAAGACGCCCGCCAAGACGCCCTGGTGGCTGA
>DATMZP010000430.1:0-2460 GCA_035573595.1 Hyphomicrobiaceae bacterium | reverse complement strand
CCATTCTGTTTCGGGGCGCGGCTCGGCATGGCGGATGTTCGATGTCGGAGATCGTCCGACGTTGGATATTGCCAGACGTTGGATGACGTCAGTTAACCGCATGCATCCTATGACCTGCGGTTGCATTGTCAAGCAAGCCGGAGCGGTCGGCGGCTATTTGGCAGCAGCCGTGGTGCCAGCCTGTGGGGCCAGCCTGTGGGGTGGGACGGTCTAAAAACCCTGAAATCGAGCCCGCCAGGCCCGGGAGGCAAGGCCGCCCCCCGGGGCCGTCCGTCCGGCGTTTGCCCGCCAGGCCTTTCCCAGGCCCGCCCGCGCGGGGGTCAGGGCTCAGGGGGTGGAAAGCTCAGGCCTATGATCGGATCTGGCTCGTCGGCCGCAGTGGTCATGGCGCCGGGCAAATGACTGAAACGTGTTCAATACGATGCTCGGGGGGTGGCCCGCGCCATGCTTGGCCGAACCGCCGCCGGGGGTCGCTCGCACCTCTCCAGTGGGAGGCATCGGCAACTCTTGAGGGACTGCTGCGGCGGTCTCCGCTGCGGGACAGCAATGGATCGGGAGACCGGATGCGCGGAACCGCGAGGGCGGCTATTTCAGCCAATCGAGGCGCTGCTGGGCCCTCGAGTCGCCCAGATCGCGGGCCTTGGTGTAGAGCGCCCTGGCCCGCTCCGGGTTGGCGGTGATGCCGTCGGGCTTTACCTGCCAGATCGCGAGCATGCTGGGGTCGTAGGTCTCGGCCAGCATGAACATGAGCGGCCCGGACGACGCCGTCTCGGTGGTCTGGAGCACCTCGCGGGCACTCACGATGTCCTTGCCCTCGATCAGGCGCCTGGCCTGCGACAGCAAGTCGTCGGCGCGGGTACGGACGGGCGGCTCAGGTCTTGGTGCCAGCGCCGTTACCACCGTTGTCGGAGGCGTTTGCACGAAGGCTGCGGGCGGCGACTCGGCAATCGACCGGGTGCGGGACGGCGGCGGCTCCACCGGCGCCGGGGCGGCGGCAACGCGGGTCTCGGGCACCGGGGGCGCCGCCGGCGGGACGCGCGCTTCCGCCGAGGCGGTGGCGATGCGCACCTTCACGGGCTGCACCTGATCGACCCGCGTCGACGCGGGCTCGGCCGCGGGTTGACTGCGAGCTACCTGCTGCTTGCTCGGGCCGCCCAGCCAGCCGCTCAGCCATAGCACGGCGGGCACGACAACAACCAAGCCTGCGACCAGGCCAAGGCCGGCAGCGCCCAGCTGCTGGCGATACCAGCGCTCGTCGTCGCTGGGCATGGGCTGGCGCCACGTCGACGGGATCGGCATCGGCTCTTCGTCGTGCAGGTCGGGCACCAGCAGGCCGACCGCGGCGACTGGGGGAGGTGCGACGGCCACTGCGGCCGCCACAGGGGTGGGCGCCGGGGGCGGCATCGGCGCCTGTACCGGACGGGCATAGGACAGGGAGGACAGGCCGTCCCGGAAGGTCGGCTGAGGGGGACGCTGGGAGGCCGAGACCAGGGCCTGCAGATTGGCAAGCTCCGCGCCGGCCGCGACTGGACTTGCCGCGCGTTTACTGCCCTGGCCCTGGGCGATCGATGCGGCGAGAAGTTGAGAGAGCTCCTGTGTCAGGCTCGCGGTGCTGCTGTGCAGGTCCAGCGGCTGTGCGGCGGCGCCGCCATCGGCTTGCTGCGACTGGCCGCCCGCCGAATAAGCATCCCTCACCATTGGCTCCCCTCACGCTATACCGACGCGTCGAATCGCGCCCCCGACCCAACTGTCGTAGTCGACTTCGAAAATAGGCTTCCACCAACCCCAACGGCACTCTTGCCCACGCCTGCGTTCGGCCTTGCAAGGCCTTTTGAAAAAGCTTGCAAGCTCCAGTCCACCTAGCTCGCGGCGGGCTGGATTGCCATGCACCCGGCACGGCCCTACTGGCGCTGCCGGCTCGCTGGCGCCCCGTGCACCCCGCCCGGCAGCCGGTCTCCGCGGCGGCTGAATCCGGATAGCGGGGCACGCCAGTCCAGGCCCCTGCGAATCACGGTGCCAATAGGGGTACGCAATATGGCACAAATTATGGCGTCGGCTAAGGTTGGCAGGAACCCGGGTGAACCCGGGGTTGGTTTGCAGGTGGCGGTCAATTTGCCGGGGGGCAGCCGATGACCTCGCGTCATGCCGGCCTGAGCGGTGTGTGTCGAGGGCGTCGTGGCGGGCACGAGGGGCCAGGAGGGGACCAGGGCCGGGCGCCTCGCGAGCAATTTTTGCTTTTTCAGCCTTGTATTTCAACGGGGATGGCGATGGGCGGGGGCCGACGGTGCTTCGCCCATCAGCTGCGCCAGCCGCCGTTGCTCCTCGGGCGAGAGCGGCGCCGTCTCCGCGGGCGCGCCCGCCGGCCGTCGCCGCGCGCGTATCAGGTAGGCGGCGGCCCCGCCAAGCAGGAGGAGGGGGGTGAGCCAGAGGAGGACGGTCTCAGGCTTGAGGCGCGGTCGC
>DATMZP010000429.1:0-4630 GCA_035573595.1 Hyphomicrobiaceae bacterium | reverse complement strand
CTCCGCAGCGACGCGACACAGACCGTCTGCCGGCAAAAAGGACGAATGCCTCTCATCCATTTATCGGTTGCCGTACAGATTGCATGAGGCACGTACGATTGCAACAGATGGATACGCCCATTGCGAGCGACGAGGGGCCGCGCGGGCACTGGGTCAGGCAGCAACCGCGATCGCATCGGCGGTGCGGCGGCGCAGCCGCGCGAGCGCGAGGAGGGCCACGAGGTTGAGGCCGCCCGCGGCGCCAGCCAGCACGAAGGACAGCGCATAGCTCGCGAAAGCGTCGAACAGCAGCCCGCCCGCGTAGGCCCCGACGCCCATTCCGGCCCAGGCCACCAGCATCACCAGGCCAAGCGCCACGCCAAAGCGGGTCGCCGCCACGGTCTCGCGCACGCACAGGATGAGACAGGTCATGTTGCCGGCGAAGCCGAAGCCGAACACGGCGGAGAGCGCCAGCAGCGAGAGGCTGTCGCCCAGGAGCGGATAGACGAGCACGCAGCCGGTCTGGACGGCGGAGGCCAGCGCGTAGGAGGGCAGATAGCCGATGCGGTCGGCGATCAGGCCGAAACAGACGCGGCCGACCGTTGCGGCCAGCATGGCGATGAGCAGGCTGGTTGCGCCCAGCTCCGGCGAGCCGCACACGCCACCGACGAAGCTTGCGAGATGCACGAGCGGCACGCCCATGCAGGTGCAGCACATGAAGGCGGCGAACGCCAGCAGGGCGAGGGCGGTGCGCTCCCCGGCGCTCTGGCGGGCCGGCGCCACAGCCGCGCCGCCCGCGATCGCGCCGGCGGGCCGCCGCATGGGCGGGAAGGTGAGGGCCAACGCAACCAGCACGATGGCGCCCAGGGCGAAAAACGCGAAGCGCCAGCCGAGATCGCGGATCATGAGCGTGGCGAGGTAGGGCAGCACGCCTTGTCCTGCGGCACCGCCGGCAGTGACGATGCCCACGGCCAGGCCGCGGCGGTGCGCGAACCATTCGCCCGGCGCCGAGATCAGAGGAGCGTACAGCACCGCGAAGCCGAGAGCGCCCAGCACCAGGTTGGCGGCATAGAAGTGCCACAGCGATTGCATCGCCCCCATGGCAAGGAGCGAGACGACCATGCCGGCGCCGCCGATCGCCAGCAGGACCCGGATGTCGAGGCGGTCAGAGAGGCGGCCCCAGACAAGCCCGCCCAGCGCCATGCCGACCGAGGCGACGCCATAGCCGAGGCTGACCTCGGCCCGCGACCAGCCGAACGCCGCCTCCAGCGGCTGCATGAAGACGGACGTGAGCGCCAGGCAGCCGAACCCGAGCGCCATGCCGACCGTGCCGCCCACCACCGCGAGGACGGCGCGCGGGTTGCCGAGGTTGTTCCGCACGGGGCCCAGATGGGGCCGCACGGGAGGCCTCAAGCTGGCATTCGAGGCGTGCTGGATGCTCATACCGCGCTCCGTCTTGCCGCTGATCGGCCCGGATCGGCGCTGGCCGGCGCTCCGGAGCAAGCTCGTCGCTGCCAGCTTGCAGGACTGGCCTTGCCACGCGGGCGCGCGCCTCCGCGTCCATCGAACGGTGGATGTCGCGCCTCGTCAGATCTCGCGTGAGCGCGGAGGTAGCGCCGGGGATTGCCGACTGCCGGTCCGGGGCGGAGCCTCGCCTAGGCGTTCGGGCCGCGGTGCATCGAGACCGGCTGCCAGCGCTTGAGCCCGCTGCCCGGCAGCACCGTGGGATTGACGCAGGACATGGGCCAGCGGCCCGAAAGGGCGAGCGCGATCTCCTGGCCGACGCGGCGCTTGCGCGCGGGGTCGAAGCGCGCGGAGGCCGAGGCGTTGTGCGGCGACAGGATCACCTGCGGCATCTGCAGCAGCGGGTTGTCGGGGCGGGGCGGCTCGGTCTGCAGCACGTCGAGGCCCGCGCCGGCAATCCATTTCTCCTGCAGCGCCCGGATCAGGGCCGCCTCGTGCACCGTCGGGCCGCGCCCCGTGTTGATGAAGATGGCGTTGGGCTTCATGGCGCGGAAATGCTGCTCCTTGAGGAAGCCGACGGCCTCCGGGGTGGCGGGCAGGTGCATGGAGATGAAGTCGGAGCGGCTCAGCACCTCCGAGAGGCTGGCGGGCTCTACCCCGCGCGCCGAGATGTCGAGCTCGTCGATGAACGGGTCGAAGGCCAGCATGCGCAGGCCGAAGGCGCGAGCCCGCTCCGCCACCGCCCGCGCCACGCGACCGAAGGCGATGAAGCCGAGCGTCTGGCCCATCAGCCGCGGGACCTGCAACAGCTGAGGCCGGCCCTCCGTCCAGCGGCCCTCGCGCACCATGCGGTCCTGCTCGATGGCGCGGCGGTGGGTGGCGAGCAGCAGCATCATGGCATGGTCGGCCACCTCCTCGATGAAGGTGTCTGGGCAGTTGGTGACGGGGATGCTCTTCTCCGTGGCTGCGGCGACATCCACGTAGTCCACGCCCACCGTGCCCAGCGCGATGATGCGGCACCGCTCCAGGGCATGGATCATCTGGGCGTTGAACTTCATGCCCTTGGCGTAGACCGCGTCGGCCTCCCTGGCCGCGGCGATGAAGCCCTCCTGGGTGGCGGGGCACTCGACGATCTCGGCATCGAGATGCTCCAGCGCCTCCATCTCGTAGGCGTAGCCGCCGCCGGCGACGCTGAAGGAGGCGGCTGCGGGCGTGACGATGCGGAAGCTGGGCATGAGGGCATCCTTGCAAGGCGGGCGGCGAGGCGGGTGGCGCAAAAGATGGTGGCCGGCGCGAGGCGTCGGCCTACTCCTTCACGGCCCCCGTGAGGGAGGAGACGTAGTAGTCCACGAAGAAGGAGTAGAAGATCACGACGGGCAGCGAGCCCGCCGATGGCGATCTCGCCGGCGGTGATGTTCTCAAGCCCGGCGAGCATCCGCAGCAGGGTGGACTTGCCGCAGCCGGACGGCCCCACCAGCACCACAAACTCGCTGTCGGCTATGTTGACGCTGACGCCGTGCAGCACCTCCACCGGGCCGAATGCCTTGCGAACGTTGCGGATCTCGACCGCTGCCATCCACGTCCCCATCCCCTCGGGTAACACCGGGTGAAGGTGCGTGCCCGTTGTTCATCGGGCTCCTGTTCGGACCAGCATCGTTGCACTTCGCCCCAATTTCAAGAACAACCTGTGCACGCCAGACGGGTACGGGCTCTTATGGAAGCCGGTGAGTAGCAGGTCGGGCGGCCGCCGCGGAGGCGCGATTTCCGGTTGCACCTATCGGCCGGCCTGCCGAAGCGGTGCCTGCGGATCCTGGCGCGGGGTCAGACCAGCACCTTGCGCAGGCGGGCGCTGACGAGGTCGATGAGCATGACCGTGAGGACGACGATGATGACGATCGCGGCCGTCTCGGAATACTGGAAGCTGCGGATGTTCTCGTAGAGCGACTGGCCGATGCCGCCGGCGCCGACGATGCCGAGCAATGGTGAAGCCGATATCGGCCAGCACGGGGCGTCCGGCCTGGAACGACTTGCCGATGCCGATGACCTCGATGGCCGCATCCTCGGCCTCCGTTGTTCCTGGGAAGCTTCAGAATCGTGTTCGGCCGTTGTGCTATGCGGTGAATTGAATCACCCTGGGGCGGCAAGCCCTCGCTGTCAGCCCTCCCTGGCCAAATCGCGGGCGGCCACGCTATCCTACCGCCAACGAGAGCAGCTCCGGACCCCGGGAGGTCGCGCCATGGCGGGAAGCCGCGTCAGCCGTCGTTGCATGCTCAAGGGGGCCGCCGCGCTCGGCGCCGTGGCCGCCGCAACAGCCGCAACACGCGCCCAACAGAGCGGCGTCGCGGCGCCCCTCCGAACGGCCGCCGGCCCCGCAGCGACCCTGCCGGCGCGCGGCACCTTCGTCATCCGCGGCGCCACCGTGCTGACCATGGACCCCAGTCTCGGCGACTTCGTGCCAGGCGACGTGCGCGTCAGCGACGGCGTGATCGTCGCAGTCGGCCGCGCGGTCGATACCGACAATGCACAGGTCGTCGACGGCAGCGGCGTGATCTGCATGCCGGGCTTCGTGGATACGCACTGGCACCTGTGGACCAGTCTGTTGCGTCCGTACGTGCGCGGCGATGTCAGCGAGCGCGGCTACTTCCCCGTCACGGCGCGGCTTGGCGTGCACATGACGCCCGAGGACAGCTATCGCAGCGTCCGGCTTGGGCTCGCGGAGGCGTTGAGCGCCGGCGTCACCACCGTGCACAACTGGGCGCACAACGTGCGCAGCCCCGAGCACGCCGACGCGGAGCTGTCCGCCATGCGCGACACCGGCATGCGCGGACGCTTCGCCTACGGCCCTGTGCAGGGCATGCCGGACGACGAGCCCATGAACATGGACGGCGTCGCGCGCATCAAGCGCGACTGGATGCCGGGGGACGGGCTCATCACGCTCGGCATCTCCTCGCGCAACGTGGGCGCCCTCAACGTCGGCGGCGCCGGGGCGCGCGGTGTCGTCACCATCGAGATGCTGAAGCGCGACTGGGACGGGGCGCGGGCGCTGGGCCTGCCGATTACAATGCATACCTCCGGCACCAGCCCGGTGATGGCGCTGGAGCAGGCGGGCCTCCTGGGCTCCGACGTCCAGCTCGTCCATCCGCTGCTGACCACCCCGGAGGAGCGGGCCGTCCTCAAGATGCGGGAT
>DATMZP010000428.1:0-4407 GCA_035573595.1 Hyphomicrobiaceae bacterium | reverse complement strand
AAGGCAAGGACCAGGCCGACCGTGCGGTGGCCTTCCTCAAGGCCGAGTTCCCGGCCTGCTTCGGCAGCGCCAAGATCCGCTCCTACGGCTTCCCCGGCATCCGCCAGACGCGCTGGATTGCGGGCGTGCACCAGCTCACCGAGGCCGAGGTGCGCGCCGGCACCCGCTTCGACGACGCCATCGGCCGCACCGCCTGGCCCATCGAGTTGCACGACCACGCCCAGGGCCACCATTGGCACACCTTCGACGAGGAGCACATGCACTACATCCCGCTGCGCAGCCTCGTCTCGCCCGATGCCGACAACCTGGTGGCGGCGGGCCGCTGCATGGACGGCGACGCGGCGGCGCTCTCTTCCACCCGCGTGATGGGCCCGTGCATGGCCATGGGCATGGCCGCGGCGCACGCGCTCGACCTCGCCGGCAGCGGCAGCGTGCACCAGATCGACCTCGCCGCGCTCAACGCGCGGGTGAAGGACAACGTCGAGGCGAAGGTCTACCGCTGGAGTGTCCCCGCTCCCCGCTTACGGGGAGAGGGTTAGGGTGAGGGGCAGCAGCAAACGATGACGTTGGAGTGTGTGGCTGCCCCTCACCCCGACCCTCTCCCTGCGCTGATGGAGTTCGTGGAGAGGCTGGCGATGCGCGGGGAGAGGGAGAGATGAATCTCACCGATGCCGAGAAGGCGATGCTGGACGGGCGCGAGGGGCGGGCCAAGGCGAAGGCCATGGAGCTGCTCGTTCGCTACGGCGAGGCGCTGGGCGCTGAGCGCCTGGTGGAGACCAGGAACGTCGCCGGGACCTGGGCGACCTCGCGCTTCATGACGGACTACATCGCCCGCGGCATGGACGCGGTGTTCTCCGAGTTCAACCTCGACAGCGACGAGGTGGTGGAAACGCCGCACGCGAAAGTCTCCTCCTGCCAGCTGATCGCCGGCGTGGATCACCGCAACTGGCGCATCCAGGGTGTGCCCGAGGAGGCGGCCGACGCCCAGGCGCGCGCCGAGGAGTTCTTCGGCCGCCGCGGCATCCAGCAGCTCGCCACCTGCACGCCCTACCAGGTGGGCAACGTGCCGGTGCGCGGCGAGCACTGCGCCTGGATGGAATCCTCCGCCGTCGTCTACTGCAACGCGGTGCTGGGCGCCCGCACCAACACGGAAGGCCGAGAGAGCACCGGCGCCGCCAGCATCACGGGCCGCATTCCCTACTGGGGCTTCCATGTTCCCGAGCGCCGCCTCGCCACCCACGAGTGCGAGGTGGAATTCCCGGTGGACGACATGATGGACTGGGGCCTGCTGGGCTACCACGTCGGCGAGATGGTGGAGGAGGATATTCCGGTCCTCACGGGGCTCCGCCATACGCCGAGCCTGATCAAGCTCAAGCATTTCGGCGCGGCGGCGGCCTCGTCGGGCGGCGTCGAGATGTACCACATCCCCGGCACCACGCCCGAAGCGCCGACGCGCGAGGCGGCGCTGGGCGGCAAGACGCCGCGCCGGCGCTTCAAATTCGGTGAGGCGGAGCGGCGCCGGGCCTACGAGAACCTCAACGCGACCGCGCACGACCGTGACGTCGACTTCATCATGCTGGGCTGCCCGCACAATTCCATCGAGCAGATGTGGCTGATCGCCAGCCTGCTGGACGGCAAGAAGGTGAGCCCCAGCACCCAGCTATGGGTGCATACGCCCAGTGCCATCCGGACCGTCGCCGACCGCAGCGGCTACACCAAGATCATCGAGGACGCCGGCGGCGTGGTGATGAGCGACACCTGCCCGTCGATCTCGCGCTTCATGCCCAAGGGCACCCGTGTCACGGCCACCGACTCCGCCAAGCAGGCGCACTACCTCCCCGCACTGACCGGCGTGCAGACCTGGTTCGGCTCCGTCGCCCACTGCATCGACGCGGCCATCACGGGACGGTGGAACGGGGGGCTGTAAAAGATGGACAAGATCATCCTCAAGGGCCGCAAGGTGGTGGGCGGGATGGCGGAGGGCGAGGCGTTCGTGACGCGCCACACCATCTCCGGCTGGGGCGGCATCGACCACCGCACCGGTACCATCGTCGAGATGCGGCACGAGAAGCGGGGCCAGAGCTTTGCGGGCAAGGTGCTGGTGTTTCCCGGCGCCAAGGGCTCCTCGGGCTGGTCGCACTACTTCCATATGGCGCGCATCGCCGGCGTCGCGCCCAAGGCCATGGTGTTCAACACCATGACCACCAAGGTGGCCCTCGGCGCCGTGGTCGTGCGCGCCCCCGCCGTCACCGACCTCGACCAGGACCCGCTCGACATCATCGAGGACGGCGACTGGGTGAAGGTCGACGGCGACAACGGCATCGTCGAGGTGACGAAGCGCTCCGTCTAGAGCAATTCCCGTGTGATCGGGATCGCCGGGTGACTTGCCCCAGCGTGACCATTGGTGATTCGTTCACCAACCGATCAAGCCGAATCCCCAGGCACAGTCGGCGGGGCTGGCGGCATTGGACTCAAGTCGAAAGCTCGATCTTTGCGGCACCACAGCAACCCACTCGCGACAGCTCGCATGTCACGCCTTGGGGTGCGCCCTGGGATGCGCCTTGTCGTAGACCGCCAGCAGCCGGTCGCGATCGACCTCGGTGTAGACCTGGGTCGTGGACAGGCTGGCGTGGCCCAGCAGCTCCTGGATCTGGCGCAAATCGGCGCCGGCGGACAGCAGGTGCGTGGCGAACGAGTGGCGCAGCGCATGCGGCGTGGCGGTGTCGGGAAGGCCGAGCGCACCGCGCATCCGCTCCATGAGGAGCTGCACGATGCGAGGGCTGAGCGGGCCGCCCTTGGCGCCCAGGAACAGCGGGCCGTCCGGGGCCAGAGAATAGGGGCACAGTGCCAGATAGCGGGAGACGGCTGCCTGCGTGACGGGCAGGACCGGCACCAGCCGCTCCTTGCCGCCCTTGCCGACGACGCGCAGCACTTGGCGCTCCCCGGTCGGCGCCTCGCGGCGGGCGATGCCCAGCGCCTCGGAGATGCGCAGGCCCGACCCGTAGAGCAGGAGCAGCACCGCCGCGTCACGGGCGGCAATCCAATCGAGCTCGGCCGCCATGCCGCCATCCACCACGGCGGCCGCCTTCTCCACGCTCAGAGGCTTCGGGATGCCATGCCCAACCCGGGGGCGCGCGACCTCCCGGATCGCCCGGTTGCGCGCCACATCCTCCCTCTCCAGCCAACGGAAGAAAGTACGCAGACCCGACAGGCTGCGAGCGAGCGAACGGCTGCCCACCTTGGCCTGACGCCGGGAGGCCAGGAAGCCGCGCAGCTGCCTGGCGTCGATCCGCGCCAGGTCCGCCAGCGCCGGGGCGCGGCCCAGGTCACGCTCCAGCCAGGCCAGGAGCTGTCGCAGGTCGCGCTCGTAGGCCACCAGCGTGTTGTCCGCCCGGCCCAGCTCGTGCGCCATGTAGCCGAGCCACGCGCCGACGGCGGCGCGCAGGTCCTCGGCGGCGGGCAGGGTCGGTCCGTCCGGCGTCGGAGCCTCAGGAGTCTCACCATCGTGCATGAAATGGCCTCAAATGCTCCGCTCATCCGCCGAGATCGTCGAGATTCTCAGCCGCAACGCCCGGGCAACATCCAGCTGCTTCGGTAAATGAATCCTAAAGGATTTCCCTTGTCTTTTGCTCATTTGCGACGAAACGCAGGGCGCTCGCTCCCAAACCCGTGTCTTGCTTCTGCCGCCATCGCGGCCCATATAGGCGCCCAGCCGGTGCGCCCCATTGCGGGGTGCTACCTCACGATCTGTGGTTTTGTGCTAGCCCCCACTGGGCGGTGTGCCTTCCCCATGTCTGAGCTACCGGGCCGAGCGTGCGGCTCAAACTAGACCGGCGACTCTCACGCTTTCACTGGGAAAAGGAACTCCCCACATGCGCGTCACAGGTACCGTGAAATTCTTCAACACCGCCAAAGGCTACGGCTTCATCCAGCCGGAAGGCGGTGGAAAGGACGTGTTCGTGCACGCCACGGCGCTTGAGCAGGCGGGCATCCGCTCGCTGAACGAGGGCGACCGGGTGACCTTCGTCCTTGAGGACGACAAGCGCGGGCGCGGCAAGCAGGCTGGCCAGCTGCAGAAGGCCTGAGCCCTGCTCTTTCACGTCAGCCGGTCCAAGTTTTCAGCGAATCTGGGTCCGGAAGCTCCTGAGGCGCCTCTTCACGGAAGGGGCGCTCTTTTCATGAGAGCTTCACAAAGCTCCTCATACAATCTTCTGCCCGGTCTTCTTCCAGTCGGCCAGGAAGAGGTCGAGCCCCTTGTCGGTGAGCGGATGATGCACCAGCGCGCGCAGCACCGCCGGCGGCAGCGTGGCCACGTCGGCGCCGATGATGGCGGCCTGCTTGACGTGGGTGACGTGGCGGATGGAGGCCGCCAGGATCTGCGTCTCCAGCGCCGCGTAGTTGTCGTAG
>DATMZP010000427.1:0-2647 GCA_035573595.1 Hyphomicrobiaceae bacterium | reverse complement strand
GGGTCCTACGTCAACCACTGCCACAACACCGTGCATGAGGACTTCGCGATGCTGTTTAGGTACCAGCTTCTCTCCAACGTCGGGCCGCAGGTGGCGGTGACGCCGACACCGAACCCCACGCCGGATGGCGTGCTCTTCACCACACCGGAGATCCTGCCCGAAGGGGACCCAAGAACCTCGACCTGATCGGCGCATTTGGTGATTGGAGGTCAGAAGGACACCTACGGAGGATAAGATGAGACAGGTGCACACCCTATTAAAGCGGGCCGTCGCCACAGGCGCACTGCTGGCAGCCGCCTATGCCGTCGCCAGCGTATCGTCGGCCCAGGACGCGACCACCTCGACGACCACCACCACGCCGACCACGTCGACGGTCAAGGTGAAGGTGCCGCCCACGACGGCGACGCCGAAAATGATCGCGGATGCGGTCGCTCGGTCGAAGGCGCGCCACGACAAATTCCTCGCAACCGGCACGCCGGAGCAGTTCGGTAGCGAGGAGCCGTACACCCCGAAGTAGGGAACGCCATAGATCATTAGACGATGGGTGTCACAGGGCACCCATCGGCGATAGGCAACTTCGTCCATTTGCTGGACGCGCCTCTGGCACAGCTGCTCCCAGTGCGCTTACGCAGACGACGTGCCCGAGTCGGCAAGTTCGGCCGTGGGGGGTGTCAGGAAGGTAGTCAGCTCACGCGTGCGCGGGTCCGTTGCTTTGGTACCCATTCACCGTGCGGCAGGGATGCGTCGATGTCCTCGGGGTACATCGGCCGTCGCCGAGGCGTGGCACGCGGCTGTGTGGGTCGTAATTGAGTATATGGCCTGGTCGGCTGACGAAGGCGCAGCTCAGGACCGTTGCGCCAGCTTGGCGATGGCCGACCGCCACACCTCGGGGTCGCCCAGCTGTACGGCCCGGTCGGCCCCGACGTTCTCCAGCAGAAGGCCGAGAAGCAGCTCGCGGTCCTCGTCGGACCAGAGGAGCTTCCCATCGACCATCTCCATCTTTTCAGGTGTGAGCTGGTAGCGTTCCCGGGCTTCGCCCTTGCGCCAAGCGCGGCCCTCGTTGCAGATGTCCCATTTCGGAGCGTCGCTCTGCATCTCCGTCATCTCCGTTTTGGTGTGCGGTGTGAGTCGCTCAAACGGGCGCGCCGAGCAA
Source organism: Hyphomicrobiaceae bacterium (assembly GCA_035573595.1). Lineage (GTDB taxonomy): Bacteria > Pseudomonadota > Alphaproteobacteria > Rhizobiales > Hyphomicrobiaceae > AWTP1-13. The sequence continues at coordinate 1,494 of DATMZP010000427.1, read as the reverse complement.
GGAGATTGCTCCGATAGGTGGGCCTCGCCTGACGCCATGAGGTGTGTCTCGGCTACACCTAGCGCCGGTTGCGCGCGGCCAGCGTCCGCAGGCGAAGGGCGTTGAGGCGGATGAAGCCCTCGGCGTCCTTCTGGTCGTAGGCGCCCTTGTCGTCCTCGAAGGTGACGAGCGTGGAGGAATAGAGCGATCTGGCGCTGTCGCGGCCGGTGACGATCACGTTGCCCCTGTAAAGCTTGAGGCGGACCTCGCCTTCCACGTGCTCCTGGCTCCTGTCGATGGCCGCCTGCAGCATCTCGCGCTCGGGCGAGAACCAGAAGCCGTTGTAGATCAGCTCCGCGTAGCGCGGCATCAGCTCGTCCTTGAGATGGGCGGCGCCGCGGTCGAGCGTGATCGATTCAATGGCGCGGTGCGCGGCGAGCAGAATGGTGCCGCCCGGCGTCTCGTAGACGCCGCGCGACTTCATGCCGACGAAGCGGTTCTCCACCAGGTCCACGCGGCCGATGCCGTTGTCGCGGCCGAGCTCGTTGAGGCGGGCGAGCAGGGTGGCCGGCGACAGCGGCTTGCCGTCGAGGCTCACGGCATCGCCCTTGAGGAAGCCGATGGTGATCTCCGTGGCCTTGTCGGGCGCCTCCATCGGCGACACCGTGCGCTGGTAGACGTAGGGCGGGGGCTCCTGGGCCGGGTCCTCCAGCACCTTCCCCTCGGAGGAGGAGTGCAGCAGGTTGGCATCGACCGAGAACGGCGCCTCGCCGCGCTTGTCCTTGGCCACCGGGATCTGGTGCTTCTCGGCGAACTCGATCAGCTGCTCGCGGCTCTTGAAGCTCCACTCGCGCCACGGCGCGATCACCTTGATGTCGGGTTTCAGCGCGTAATAGGTCAGCTCGAAGCGCACCTGGTCGTTGCCCTTGCCGGTGGCGCCATGACAGACGGCGTCGGCGCCGACGTCGCGGGCGATCTCGATCTGGCGCTTGGCGATCAATGGCCGGGCGATCGACGTGCCGAGCAGGTACTGGCCCTCGTAGAGGGCGTTGGCGCGGAACATCGGGAAGACGAAGTCGCGCACGAACTCCTCGCGGACGTCGTCCATGAAGATGTTCTGCGGCTTGATGCCCAGCATCTCGGCCTTCTTGCGCGCCGGCGACAGCTCCTCGCCCTGGCCGAGGTCGGCAGTGAAGGTCACGACCTCGCAGCCATAGGCCGTCTGCAGCCACTTCAGGATGACCGAGGTGTCGAGGCCACCCGAGTAGGCCAGCACGACCTTCTTGATATTGCCCTTTTTGTAGGGCCCGGTATTACTCATGCTCATGGCGGCCCCCTTGGGCGTTCCTGCGGCTTCTGGAAAGCGCGGGACTATAGCCACCGGTTTTGGGCGGGCAAGCGCGCTATACTGGCCCAGAGAGCCATGGTTTCAGTCCTAGATCGCCTCAGCTATGCGGCCCGCCAGACGGCGCGGGTCGCCTGGTACGCCGGCCACTATGCGGCAGGCCGGCGACT
>DATMZP010000426.1:0-2252 GCA_035573595.1 Hyphomicrobiaceae bacterium | reverse complement strand
CACCGCTCCCCGGATTCCCGTGCCGGTCGCCCAGGCGGTCGGCGCGGTCGTCGTTCTAAACCGTTGCAGCGATTGGCGGCTGGTTACTGCTACGTCCGGGCACACAGCGCCGGCCGCCGCGCAAGGCGACCCCGTGCCCGGGCCCAACCAGTCGCGGCTGATGCGTATGCTCCCATCTGGCTACTCCCCCGGATCGTGCGAACCTGCCACGACACCGCCACGTGCCCTCGCCAAAATTGTCTGCACGCACAACGGCGACCCCGCCGGGCCCACGGCGACAACCTACACCCTTGTCGCCGAAAAAGCGTCGCTACGGCCGCTTTTCGACGATCTCCCGCGCGGCTCAACCATCGTCACGTGCCCGGGAACCATTCAGTCGCCCGGACCCTGGCGCCGCAACGCCACGCCCCAGCAAGTCAGCGGCACGCTGGTGTGCAGCTACGGCCTCGCGGCGGTCACCTGGGACCACCGAGCCAACCCGCTCGTCAGCGACGTCCATGCCGATCGAGCTGGGCCGGCGCTCAACCAGCTCGACCAACGGTGGTCGGCGCACTCCTGACGCCCTGCGACCAGGGCCGCCACGACGGCTGCCCACACCGACTCGGCGGACGCCAAGAAGGCCGCGTGACCCTCAAACTCGGTTCTCCGAGGGTTCGTGTGGCGGCCCGCCGCGGTTGCGCGGTGTGGCGTGATCACGATGACGAATCGGCGCATCACAGTACGGTGTGCGACACGGGCGCGCTTCATCGAGGCGATGTCGGGCGCCCGGTTCCGTTGCGCCTACCTCAACGCCGAGGAGTCGCCGGGGAGAGGGGCTAGGCGATGGCGCGCAGGGTCGCCGTCCGGCCCGCCGCCCGCGCCGCCGTCTCCTCCACCAGGCGGGCGATCGTCGCCGGCCGGTCCGACTGCGGCGCGTGGCCGGCCATCAGGAGCGGGCTGAAGCGGGACCCGGGGATGAGCGGCAGGTAGCGCACCGTCTGGCCGGCGGCGACCCAGTCCGCCACGCCCTGGACCAGGGTGACCGGGCAGTCGATACGGTCCAGACCGCGGGGGACGTCCAGCATCAGCGCCCACAGGACCGTGCGCCCGAAATCGCGCGACTCGGCGAAGCCCTCGCGCACGCCGATCGCCTCCTCCGGCGAGGTGCTCCACGGCCGCGCCTTCAGCGGGGCCAGCAGCGCGGCCCGGCCGGCCGCCGAACGCGACACCGAGGCGATCAGTGGCTTCACCGCCCGCATGACGATCCGGGCCAGCCCCATGGTGGCGCCCTGGTAGAGCCGCTCCTGCGGGATGTTGACACCGGACGGGGCGATCGCCACCACCGACCGCGCCCGGCCTCGGACGGCGAGCTCCAGGGCGATGCGGGCGCCCAGCGAGTTGCCGAGCACGTGCACGGGGCCTAGCGCCTCCGCGTCGAGCGTGTGCTCGACGGCATCGGTGATCGCGGCCACGGTGGGGCGCTGCTCGACGTGTGGCGACCGCCCAATGCCGGGCAGGTCGACGTTGATGACGTCGAAGCGGTCGGTCAGCGCGGGCAGGACAGCGGTGAAGTCGCGGCGGGAGGTGCCCAGGCCGTGCAGCAGCAGGAGCGGCTCGCCGGAGCCCGTTCTCAGCGGTGCGGTCACCCGTTGGTAGTCAAGCATTGTTCTCCTTTATGTGTGTTGTGTCGGAGTTCTGGGTTCTCGGCAAGGGGTGTGCCCCCGTTCGAGGGTTGGCGGATCGTTCTTTGGTGTCGGTGGAAACAGCGGTTCGCAAGTCACGTCTGGTCGTCGGGGCGACACGAGCACCGCTCGCCAGGGCAATTGGCCGCTGGATTGACGGCCTTGAGCCGGTGCGCGATCCCCCATGAAATGGTTACTACTGAGAGGGTGGCCAACAGCCACAACATCATTCGGTCCTCACGGCGTGCAGTACATGTGGTGACGTCGGCTTGGGCCAGGAGTAGGGGCGGCCCGCCCGCCGTCTGGTTTGTGTTCGGCGAGTTCAGGGCGGAGCTGCCTGCGGGGAGGCCAGACGCGCGAGGGCGTCTGAGCCTCCCCGCAGGTTGATTAAGCGTCGTCGTGCTGGCGGCTGCCGGCCTTGGCCAGACCGCGGCTCACCATGTAGCCGATGCTCAGCAGCACAATGTAGAACCATGCCCGATCGGCCCGGAAGTAGTCGTCATGCGCGTCCGTGGTACTGACGAGGAACGACGCCATCAGCACGCCGATGACCGCCACCACATAAACGATGAATTCCGTTGTCTTGAAAGC